>QIHS01000275.1 GCA_003229095.1 Woeseia sp.
AGGTTAGAAATCTCGCCGGACGCAGCGCTACGGCGGCGAAGGAAATCAAGGAGTTGATCGAAGACAGTGCCGGGAAAGTTGACGAAGGCTCGCGGCTCGTAAACGAGTCGGGCGAAACTCTGGACGATATCGTTAACGGTGTCAAAAAGGTCACCGATATCGTAGGCGAAATCGCCGCGGCCAGCGAGGAGCAGTCGGCGGGTATAGAAGAAGTCAACAAGGCTATTGTGCAAATGGACGAACTGACGCAGCAAAACGCTGCGCTTGTTGAGGAAGCGGCAGCCGCGAGCGAGTCACTGGGCGAGCAGGCCGATGATCTCAATCATATGATGGAGTTTTTTACGGTTGATGGTAGTGGCGCCGCCGCGGCCCGGCCTGTCGCCGGTGCTTCGGCATCGGGCGGTGCGGAGCGCCGCTCAGGCGAACGTCCATGGAGCGCGCCGGCGACGACGGCTGCGCCGAAGAAAGCTGCTGCAGTACCGCAGAGGAAAGTTGCCTCGAACGGAGGCGACCAGGAATGGGAGGAATTCTAACCTCGACTTTGTGACCACTTTCGCAGTCAGGTAACAAGGGTTCATGGCGGGGCGCAGTGCAATGGCAAATGTTCGTAGCAAAAAGGCGGCGGCCATCTGCGTGCCGCCGGGATGAAAAACTCCAGGCGCACCGTGGTGCTTGACGGAACGTTTTCGATTGAGGAGATTGAAGTGACAGCAACAACGGGCCGAAAGGCGACGAAACCGTCAAGGAAAAAGGCTGTGCCGAAAAAGAAGGCGACGGCAAAAAAAAGCGTGAGTAGGAAACGAGCCAAAAAGTCGGGAAAAAACGAAAAACCGGAAGTTGCCGGCCCGAGCTCCGTCGTTCTCGACGACCGACCAGGCATAAAGAATATCCTGGAGCTCAAGGAGCAGCTAACCACGGCATTCGACGCTGGCGGTACGGTGGTTGTTGATGCCCACAACGTCGAGTCAATCGACACTACTGCGTTGCAGCTACTGGTCGCGTTTGCGAATTCTGTCCACAAACAGTCACGAACTCTGCAATGGGTGGAACCGTCCGGCGTTTTCCGCGAAATGGCTGACCTGGCAGACCTGAGTCGGTGTTTGGGGGTTGGCGATTGTACCGTCGCCGAGGACATTGACGACCTGTGTCCGGTTTTTTAAGTGGTGGCATCGAATGCATCGGTCAACAAAAGACGAAGCGGCCAGCCAGCGCAACGTGACAGATAGCACGGCAGCGAAACTCCTTGCGCTCTATGCCGATCAGATTCGGGTAGCAATCGACGAGGCTTTTGGTGAGATCGATGGCCTGTCTCGCGCGGTGCTGGACGCTGCGCGGCATGCGAACGAGCTGGTGGTCGTGGTCGACGGTCAGACGCGAAATGGTGCCCGCGAGTCGAATCAGGCAGAAACCGAATCCCTTGCACTACAGGACGCCGTGAGTATCGCGAGTATGCGCTTGCAGTTCGCCGACCGGCTTGGGCAGCGTCTGTCAAACGTTTCGAGAAATCTCGCCGATCTGGCGACACTAATGCAAACGGTCGATCTGCCGATAACAGAGACTAGGTGGAGCGCGTGTCTCAAAGCGACGCGCGCTGCTTTTACGATGGAACAGGAACGCCAGATGTTCGATGCCATATTTGACGTGTTAGCGCCTGTTACGGGCGCCGAGTTGGATGCGGGTGGCCCGCAAGATCCAATTCTTTTCGACTGAGGGGTCAGAATGAAAGCGAATAGTATGGCCAGTTCAATCCGGAACCAGGACGCCGCAACGGGCCGCAGCGATCGTATATCGTCGGGCGAAACGCTTTCTCTAAGTGACCGGGAATTTGATGAAATCCGGGCGGTGATCAAGAACCTGACCGGTATTAACATGGGGGCGTCAAAGCGCCAGCTCATTTACCGGCGCCTGCAGACGCGCCTCAAGGCGACTGGTACCAGTACTTTTCGCGACTATCTCGAGTTGCTTGAACGGGGAGACGCAACGGAACGGGAAGCATTCTCGAACGCGGTAACGACAAACCTGACGTCCTTCTTTCGCGAAAAACACCATTTCGATTTCCTGGCGAAGACCATCATTCCTGACATCGTCGCCAAAAAGGGTAGTTCCAGCAAGCGATTGCGCATCTGGTCGGCGGGTTGCTCGACCGGCGAGGAACCGTACTCCATTGCAATTACGCTGAAGGAGGCACAAAAAGATCTTGCTCACTGGGATGTAAAATTGTTGTGCACGGATCTCGATTCCAACGTTTTGGGCGTTGGCAAAACAGGTATTTATGCGCCGGACAGGGTGGAAAAAATTCCGCAGGCACAATTGCGGCGCTGGTTCACAAAAAGTCGCGAGCAAGACGATGGCCGGGTCAAAATGTCGCGGGCATTGCAAGATCTCATGACGTTCAAGCAGTTAAATCTGATGGACGACTGGCCGATGCGAGGCCCGTTCGACGTGATTTTCTGCCGCAATGTGGTCATCTATTTCGACAAACCGACGCAGCGAGTGCTAATGGACCGGTACGCAAACATCCTTGCCGATGATGGCTACCTGATTCTCGGACACTCCGAAAGCCTGTTTAACGTATCCGACCGTTTTGCCCTGCTTGGTAACACAATCTATCGGAAATCGCACTAATGAGTGCGCTATCGCAGAATCGGGACAGCTGGCCGGTAGTTCTGCCCGGCTTCGAGCATATTTCGAGAATCTGGGACTCGACCCAGAATCTTTGCGCGTCGAGGATTCTGCCTGGCGAATATTATGTGACCAGCAGCGATGAAATTATTACTACCGTGCTCGGTTCCTGCGTTTCGGCCTGCATCCGGGATCCGCTGAGTGGCGTCGGCGGAATGAACCACTTCATGCTACCCGGAAATACCGAGAAGCGAATGGACAAGTGGGGTGGCGACGATTGCCTGGCTTCTCGTTACGGAATCGCGGCGATGGAGATGCTGATCAACGATTTGCTGAAACTGGGTTCAAAAAAAGACCGGCTGGAACTGAAGTTGTTCGGCGGCGGCAAGGTACTGGCGATGGAAGTGAACAACGTGGGCGAACGTAACGTGCAATTTGTCAGACAGTTTGTGAAAACGGAGGGGATCTCGATCATTGCGGAGGATCTTGGAGAGAGTTATCCACGCAAAGTGAACTATTTTCCGAAAACCGGAAAAGTGATGATCAGGCGCCTGCGTTCTTTGCAGAACCAGGCTGTATTGAATCAGGAGAAAGGTTATGAAAGTACGCTCGGCAAGAAACAGGTTCCGGGTGAGATCGATCTTTTCGACTGATCGGTCACGTCGCCCGGATAACGGCCATTCAAACGCTCATCCCCGGTGCGTTTCATGAGAAAAATCCGGGTATTGGTCGTCGACGACTCTGCGCTCATGCGCAAGCTTTTGTCAGAGCTCCTGAATTCGGATCCGGCGATCGAGGTTGTCGGTACCGCAATGGATGCTTACGTCGCGCGGGACAAAATCAAGAAACTGAAACCCGACGTTCTGACACTTGACGTGGAAATGCCGAAAATGGACGGCTTGAGTTTTCTCGGCAATCTGATGCGTCTGCACCCAATGCCGGTGGTGATGGTATCGTCGCTGACAGAAAAAGGTGCGAATGTCACCATGCAGGCGTTGAGTCTTGGTGCGGTTGATTTCGTCAGCAAGCCAAAGGTCGACCTTGCCCATACGCTTGACGATTGCGCTTACGAGATAACGAGCAAAGTCAAAATCGCAGCGTCGGTCAACGTCGACACGCTTTTGCTGCATGCAAATGCGCCGGACGTGTCTCACAGCTCGCGGGACACGATTGTTCGAATGAAAGCAGCCAATATCGGCAGCAAGTATCAAACTACCGATAAAATTATCGCAATTGGCGCCTCGACCGGCGGCACGGAAGCGATTAAGGAAGTATTGGTCAGAATGCGCCCGGACTGTCCAGGTGTGGTCATCACTCAGCACATTCCACCGGTATTCAGCCGGTCTTTTGCCGAGCGCATGAACGTGTGTTCGCAACTCGCTGTCTGTGAGGCTGAGGACGGACAGCAAATTCGTCCGGGGCATGCCTATATTGCGCCTGGCGACAAGCACTTGCTGGTTGTCAGGAACGGTGCCCGTTATCTGTGCAAACTGGACGATGGTCCTGCCGTTAATCGTCACAAACCGGCTGTGGACGTCCTGTTTGATTCAGTCGCCGTCAATGCGGGGGACAACGCAGTTGGCGTCATCCTGACAGGCATGGGCAAAGACGGTGCGAAGGGGATTAAGCGTATGCACGAGGCTGGTGCGGTGACTATTGCACAGGACGAGCAGAGCAGCGTCATCTGGGGAATGCCGAATGCTGCGATAGAAGAAGGTGGTATCGACAAGGTGTTACCGCTGAAAAATATCGCGACCCGGGTGAGCGAATTTGCTCGGGCAAGAAAAAATCGAACGGCCGCCGGCAAGGCCAGACAACAGGTATAGTGAGTTCTGCGTCGCCGGCACCGCGTCAATTCTAACTTGAAGGTCCGCTACGGTTTGCTAGCGAATGAAGATGCGCAGTAGATCGGCAACTGCTTCGCCCGTTTCTTCCACAGTTTCGGCGATGATATCGGGGCTGAGACCCAACCTGTCAAACACCCTGTCGTCGATCGGCGGGGCATCGTCAAGATCCAGACTGTTGAGTTCTGCTAACACCGCGACGCTATTGGCGAGGTGCACGACCAAAACGGCATCTGTCATCCCGTCATTGACAAAGGGCTCATGGTGGAACCCGATGCTTTCCTGCAAGCTAATCGGCAACCTCCATTGGCGCGCCAATTCCGCTCCGGCGGCCATGTGATCAAAACCGAAAATCTTTCGCTCGGAAAGGTAAGGCGATAGTCCGTCATTCTCGTCAAGCGATAGCTGCAAGGATTCTCTGGACAGCTCAGGGCACTGACTGAACATGACCAGATGACCGATATCGTGCAGGAGGCCTGCTGTAAAAAGTGATTCGCCGGCGCAAACTCGAGCCTTCCGGCCCAGGCTCTGCGCTGCCGCCGCACAATAGAGGCTGTGTTTCCAGAAATCCTCGACTGTGATCAGGACGTTCGGGATGCCACTGAAGGCTTCAGTCGCGCAGATGCCGAATGCCAGATCCCGGACCTCGCGTAAACCGACGATGGTGACGGCTCGCTCGACGCTGTTGACCTTCCCGCCGATACTGTAAAGAGCGCTATTGGCAATGCGCAACAATGCGACGCTCAAGGCCGGATCTGGTTCAATCAATGCGCCAATTTCGGCAGCGCCGCTGTTTTCGTCGGAGAGCATCTCATTGATACGAAATGCGACGTCCGGGAACGACGCCAACTCGGTAATGTTTGCTGCTATTTCTTCCGGTGTCGTAGTCACAGGTCTGTTTCTTCTCGCCATGTTTGTCCAGGAACAGGTTTGTCCGGGAATCAATGGTTGATATCGGCCGATTTCCGAAAACCCTTAACCGCAGGGCGCTGCGGTATGGCGACGAGTGGTGGGCAGAATTTGCGCCTAAAGAATCGTGGGGACCCGCCGACACCCTAATCAAGAGACGGAACCGCACGCTATTGCGGCGCCACCAAGAGTCACATGTCAACCATCCGCAGATTAGCCGGGAACCGAAAATGAACATATTGATTGTTGATGATAGCTCTGCAATGCGGATGATGGTCGTGCGCACACTTCGCCAGGCCGGCATCGATAAGAAATGCGTAGAGCAAGCGGAAGACGGTGCAATTGCGCTGGAATTGATTCGCAAGAAAGTGCCGGATTTGGTGCTGGCGGACTGGAATATGCCGAACATGACCGGGATCGAACTGCTGGAAGCACTGCGGGCAGAGGATATCGATGTTACGTTCGGATTCATCACCACTGAATCATCCACGGAAATGCGAAAAAGAGCCACAGACGCTGGTGCGCAGTTCCTCATCTCGAAGCCATTTACGCTGGAGGCATTCGAGAAAGTGCTGGCGACGGTCGTGAAATGAACAATCTACTCTTTCTATGGGTTCTTGGACAATGGGTTCTCGGATCTGGGGCAGGAATATGAGCACAACATACCTAATACCAACGTCGGAGTCAGTCTCCAGTTTGCTTGGAATAATCTTCGGAGACGATTTGAGCGCAAGCGAATGCGACTCGCCGGAGCTCAACGACCGGTATGTTGCGACTTTTATCGACGGTGATGACAAGCTGGTAGCGCTTTGTGTCAGCGACAAGGAGTTTGTCGCCTATTCCGGTGCCGCGTTAGCCATGATTCCGGCCAATGTGGCGGAGGAAATGATTTCCGGAAATGCGGTGACGGACGCTCTGGTGGAAAACTTCTACGAAGTAATGAACATCTGTTCGAAATTGATGATGACGGATTCGGGTGCCCACCTGCGGCTCGACAAGACCATGAATCCCGACCAGTCTGCGGACACCGTCGCTTCACTGCGGGAGTCGTCGCAGGTCATCGGGTTTGGCGTGGACATACCACGATACGGCAAAGGGACACTGACTTTCGTAGTAACCTGAATTCTCCGCCTGTCCTGTTAGCCTCCTTGTCGTATAAATAAGGCACTTCGACTAATTTGCGGCGATATTTGTCGTTAAGAAAGTTGTTGTTGGTGATCAAGCCGGATGTTATACCGGTCACTGAGTATGATCGCCGTTTCGGCGGTTTTTCTTGCTCAGAATTCGTTTTTCGGACAACGGATATCCCCAATCGAACGTCCCCAATCGAACGGTTTATTAACCCCGCTGGCGGATTCGCCACGTTACATGGTAGGAGCCAACACGGATCAGCATGCGGTAGCATGCGATCGATACGCTGCGACAAGGGGAAAAGTCGATGAAATCGAAAACAACTGCAATGATGGCCTTTTTGTGTCTCGCCATCGTCTCATCTGCCACCAATGCACAATCGGCAGACGCTGAAAAACCTGCTGATTCTCGTCCGCAAGCAACAGTCCAGAAAGCGCCGTTGACCGACGTGCTGGATGCGGTGAGTAAGAATTCGAGCAAGACGTTTCTGATCAGTCACCGTGTACAGGCGACTATCGTCATCGGTCAAGCCCGGGTTGCCAGTGTCGACTACCCAATGCTGCTGCAGATACTGAGAAACAATGACCTTGCGGCTGTAACCGTCGATGATATTGTGAACGTGATCCCCGTCGCGTTCGTTCGACAGTATCCGCTACCGATGATTGCAGATCTCAATGATTCTGCGAGCGATGAAGAATGGGTGACAGGCGTGCTGCGCCTGGAAAATGCGTTTGCTTCGCAGATGATTCCCATCTTGCGCCCGATCATGCCGCAGGCTGGCCACCTGTCCGCCAATCCAATGTCGAATTCGGTCATTATCGTAGACCGACTAGGCAACGCCAGGCGAGTTTTTTCGCTGATGCAGCAAATGGAGGAATACGCCCGTACCAGCGGATGACTAAATGGCGACCAGGCGTTTTCCTTCACGCTGTGTTCCACCGTTCGAGGACAAACGGAAAAGGGGCCGGAAATTATCTTCGGCACATCAGATCGTTAGTCCAGTCACTCTTCCTATTTGATCTCTATGGTCGTTCTTCGGTCCATTGCCGAAGAAGTTCGTCGTAAGCAATTGTTTCGCCCGGCGTCTTTTCGTTTTCCAATCGCGGTTTCGGTGCGCCGGGCTGGTTTAGCCAGTAAGACGCTTCGCGCTCCTCATTGAGTTTCGGGCCGCAGGTTTTCTGTACACCGGCGCGCTCCAGTCGCATCATGACGCGATCCTGTGCGTTCGCCAGGTTGTCGAGCGCTTCCTGCGGTGTTTTTTCGCCGGACGCTGCATCGGCCACGTTTTGCCACCACAGTTGCGCGAGTTTCGGGTAGTCGGGAACGTTGGTGCCGGTGGGTGTCCATTGTTTTCGTGCAGGTGAACGATAGAACTCAACCAGGCCGCCTAATTCGCTGGCTCGTTCGGTGAATGATTCATGTTGGATATCCGATTCCCGGATGGGGGTCAGGCCAACGTGTGTCTTTTTAAGTGACACAGTTTTAGAAACTGTAAATTGTGCATATAGCCAGGCAGCTTTGCGGCGTTCTAACGG
>QIHS01000562.1 GCA_003229095.1 Woeseia sp.
ACGGCCTGAAAGTCGGTTGCCCTGCCCAATTCATATTCTGCGTCGCTGAAACCGCCTTCCGGACCTATTAGCAGGGTCACCATTGTTTCCCTGTGGTCAATTGAGCTCAGGGATTCTGCTGCGCCTGGTTGTAAGAGCAGCCGGCAGCCAGAACTTTCTGTGTTCTCGCCCAGCCAGTTCCGAAAAGGAATGGGCTCATCAATCTCCGGCAGCCGCATTGCTCACTGGCGCTTGCAACGATACCGCGCCAGTGCATCGTCCGCTTACTCGCTCGTTTCGAATCCAGCCTGACCACGGAATACTCGGCGATCAATGGCGTGATGCGGCTGACCCCGAGTTCAGTTGCCTTTTGCATGACAAAATCCATGCGCTCACCCCTCGATATACCCTGCAGGAGGTGGATGGACAACGGAGACTCCAGGTCGTTGTCGTCGTGTTTGCCCAGAGCGAGCTCAACCGTGTGTTTGCTTATTGACCGGATGACCGCCCGATATTCGCCACCCTGGCCGTTGAACACGAGCAATTTGTCATTGGGTTGTAGTCGCAAGACTCTGCCGACGTATCTTGCCCTGTCGCCGCGCAGTTCGAGGTCGGCTTCGGCATGCAGTTCCTGGTCAATGTAAAGTCGGGTAGGGGACATGGGTTCCTGATTCCTGATTCATACGTCATTCTTTGTATGGTCATTGACATTAGGCCCCGTTACGTTTGACCATGTCAAAGTGACCCGTCAAAGCAGAATTTACGCCTGATGCCGCCGGCGCCGAACCCACCCGCAGCTGCCGGTTTAGCGGTTGACCCGCAGACTGGATTGCTGAGCCATGCGAGGCAATGTCCGTCGCCGAATCAGGACGACCGGCCAGATGGAGTATCGCCGGAACTCATCATTGTGCATGGTATTAGTCTGCCGCCTGGGAAATTTGGCGGGCCGCACATCGAATCATTGTTTAACAACTGCCTTGACGGGAATGCGCACCCTTATTTTAAGGAAATGGAGGGGGTGCAAGTCTCTGCGCATCTGCTGATTCAACGAGACGGAGAGCTTGTCCAGTTCGTATCGTTCAACAAGCGTGCCTGGCACGCCGGGGTTTCGAGTTTCAGAGGGCGAAAGTCCTGCAACGATTTTTCCATCGGCATCGAACTCGAGGGTAGCGACGAAACACCCTATGCGGACCAGCAGTATACGCGTCTCACTTCGGCAATCCGCGCAATCATGATTGCTTATCCGCAGATTTCGACGCGCGCAATTGCAGGCCATTGCGACGTGGCGCCGGGACGAAAAACAGACCCTGGCCCTGTTTTCGACTGGTTACGATTGTATGATGGCATTGCTTCCATATCCTCCCCCCACGGGAAATCATGACACTAATTGCACTACTGATTGGACTGTTTGTCGAGCGGCTGGCGACACGACTTTTTCACCTGCGAAGATTGCGCTGGCTGGACCGGGCAATCGACTTCGGCTTTTCACAGCGTCAAAAAATCGCGATTTGGCCGGCGGTCATCCCATTGTTTGTGCTGGCAATTGCGTTGGTTCTGCCGGTGTTTCTGATCTGGTTTGGTTCGGCCGATATCTGGCTTGGTTTCCCCTATCTTGTTCTTGCCGTCATCGTGCTGTTTTTCTCATTGGGTCCAAAAGACCTTAACGAAGATGTTGAAGAGTATTGCCAGGCGGTCGAGGAGAATAATGAGAGTCGAATCAATGAAACGGCGAAGTCATTAATTGAAAAAGATGTGCCGCCTGACGCAGAACATTGCATGCGCAGAGTGGAAGAATCTATCTGCGTCCAGGCGAACAATCGTCTGTTTGCAGTCGTTTTCTGGTTTGTCCTGCTGGGCCCCGTCGGTGCCTGGGCGTATCGCGTGACAGACCTGATCAGGCGCCGGGCAGTTTTCAATTCGATGCGTGCGGAAGAGTCTGACGACGGCAAATTGGTTGTTGCAGCGGAAATGTTGCACGGCCTGGTTGCATGGGTTCCGGCGCGTCTTACCGCGGTTGGCTATGCCATGGCAGGCAGCTTCGACGGTGCGCTTTCCGCCTGGAAAAATCCGCAAGATGGTGAGCGCAAGGCATTGCATGAGCAAAGCGAGCAATTGCTGGCCCGGGTGGGTATCGGTGCGCTTGGACTACAGACAACGGACGGCGAGAAATTGGCGGAACGCAGGATTCGCGGCGCGAAAGCTGCAAACGGCATTGTCGTCAGGCAATTCATCCTCTGGATGGTCTTCATTGGCGCAATGACCCTGTACGGCGCGGCTTTGTGACAAGACCTGCCGGGTCGCCTCTCTACTTTGTCTTGCTGCTTGTATTGTTCGCCTGCAATGCGCCGGAAGACGCGCCTGCAGGTAACAATAATTCAGTCGGCAAGACCCCCAGGATTGTCACGTTGTCACCGCACCTCGCAGAACTCGTGTATGCCATCGGTGCGGGCGATCTGCTGATCGGCGTTAGTGCCTACACCGATTACCCGCCAGCAGCGGCAAACCTGCCCGTAGTTGGAGACGCTTTTAACGTTGATCAGGAACGGCTGACGATGCTTGAACCTGACCTGTTGCTGACCTGGGATACCGGAACACCAGCGCACGTTATCGACGAGCTACGGTCGAGGGGATATCGCGTCGAAGTGGTAGTGACCAGCGGCTTGCGCGAAATCGCCGCGGCAATTCGCCGGATTGGCGTGCTTACCATGCACGAAGCTGGCGCCGAAGCTGTGGCGACTGATTTCGAAAACAAGATCGACCAACTCGCAACGGAGTCTGTCGGCCCTGATTCGATCAGGGTGTTTTATCAGATTGCCGCGCGGCCACTCTATACGGTGAACGGCAATCACTACGTAAGTCAGTTGATCGAATTGTGCGGTGGAGAGAACATATTTTCCGACCTCAGCGGGCTTGCACCACTGATCTCGGTAGAAGCTGTTCTGCAGCGCGATCCGGAGGTGATACTGGCCGGCAGTGACGCGGGACCGGAGGCTTTTGTCGAGTGGCAGCGATGGTCAGACCTGGCCGCCATGCGTTACCGCAATCAGTTCCTGATGCCGGCCGACGAAATAAGCAGAGCAACTCCGAGATTGCTGGTTGCCGCTAAAGCGGTTTGTGACGCACTAAGTCAGAGCCGTACTAATCGTCAGATGGCCGGACTGTGAGCGATCTTCCTGTGCCAACATTGCGTGCGGCCCTTCCGGACGACTGGAATCGTATCGCGAGACTGCTAGGTGATTCCGGCCTGCCCATCGAAGATCTTAGCGCTGATGCGCTGGATGATTTCCTGGTCGCTGAAAACGGCAGCCAACTGATCGGTCTGATTGGCTTGCAGCGCTATGACAAAGTGGGCTTGTTGAGATCTCTTGTTGTTAGCAGGGATGCATGCGGTATCGGCATTGGTGCCCGGCTTGTCGGCGCGCTGGAATCTGCAGCGCTTATGGCAGGTGTTGCGGAATTGTGGTTGCTGACGATCGACGCCGAAGCGTTTTTCCAAAAGTTCGATATCGTCGATCGATCAGCGGCACCCGAATGTATTCGCGCAACGGCTGAATTCAGCGACCTGTGCCCGGGTGACGCTTACCTGATGAAGAAAAGCTTAAGCGTACTGTCACCGATTTAATTCTTGCGATTGCGATCCCAGATAACTTCCTGGCCGGATTCTACGCGCGCAAGTACGCGGGCTATAACGAACAACAGGTCTGAGAGGCGGTTCAGGTAGCGCACTGCTTCTTCGCGTACCGGTTCCAGTTTTTGCAAGCCAATAGTTCGGCGTTCCGCACGTCGCACAACGGTTCTTGCGAGATGGCAGGCCGCCGCCGCCGACCCGCCGCCCGGAAGAATAAACTCCTTGAGTGCTGGCAAATCTGCATTAAATTGGTCGAGTTGCTGTTCCAGCCGTTCAACAAAGCTATCTTCGATCGCCGCGTCGCCACCGAGTTCGAACAGATCGTGCTGAACTTCTGTAAGGCACTGGCGGATGTCATCTGGCACAGAATCATTTGCCAAAACCAGGCCGACGACGCTGTTTGCCTCATCGACGGTGCCGAATGCCTCCACCCGGACACTATCTTTGCTGACACGGTTGCCGTCGCCGAGGCCGGTCGTGCCGTCATCGCCAGTACGTGTGTAAATCTTGCTAAGTCGGTTGCCCATCGTTCTGTTTGATATCCGCTTGCGTTACTCCAACGGTGTGCCAGCATGCAAGATGCCGCGCCGGGAGTCGAGTCCGGCGGTGAATGCGCCTTGTTTATGCCATCTGCTGCGGCCATAGTTGTCGCTCCTGGAACAGCGCTGAATGAACAATGTCTGATCACACGCCCTCGATTGAGCTCGCTACCGCACTAAAAGCCGCAGATGTTGCCGCAAAAATCAGCGAGAACTATTATCGCGGCGATTTTCAAGTCACGACCAAAGAGGATATGACGCCGGTTACCCAGGCCGACATAGATTGTGAGCGGGCGATTCGCGACATTATCCTCGAGGCGTTTCCCGAGCACGGCTTTTACGGCGAAGAGTCGGGCAAGACACGTGCCGACGCAGACAACCTTTGGCTGGTAGACCCGATCGATGGCACGAAGGCCTTTGTTCGACAATATCCTTTTTTCTCTACGCAAATTGCGCTGATGCGCAAAGGAGAGATTATTCTTGGAGTGTCCAGCGGCGCCATGCTGGGCGAGCTTGCCTGGGCGGAACGTGGTTCCGGTGCCTGGCTGAACGGCCAGCGAATTAGCGTTAGCGACATAGATGACCCATCTCTGGCCGCCGTATCGACTGGCAATCTCAAATCACTGGCGACCAGCGACGGCTGGGAGAAGCTGGGAAAAATTGTCGCAACGTCGGACCGGATACGCGGGTATGGCGATTTCTACCACTACCATCTATTGGCTGCGGGCAAGATCGAGGCGGTGGTGGAATCGGACGTCAATATTCTGGATATTGCGGCCCTGTCGGTCATCGTGACAGAGGCGGGCGGATTGTTTACCGACTTGAATGGTGCGCCGATTAGTTTGGAAACCCGCTCTGTACTGGCCGCGAATCCGGCGCTGCACGCGAAGTATCTACACCTGTTGAGAGGATATATTGACTAGCTGGCAGGGCCGGCCGCAATAAACAGATTCGTGTCGCGCCAGGGGACGGTATCCATCGGCGTTGCATAAAGCCGGGACAGACGCTCGCCGGTCAATACATCTTCAACCAACCCCAAATCCCAACGACCATCTCCGTATAACAACAGGCAGCGGTCCGCAAAACGTGCCGCGAGATTGACATCGTGCAAGGTGGCGACGATGGCATTCCCCTGGCGCGCTTTTTCTGCAAAGACGTGCAGCACATCGAGCTGATGTTGGGGGTCAAGGTGGTTAGTGGGTTCGTCGAGCAGATAAATCTGGGTGGCCTGCGTCAGCACCTGGGCAACAGCAAGTCGCTGGCGTTCGCCACCGGACAGCGTCGTGACATCGCGATCGGCGAGATCGGCCAGGTCCAGTTGGCGAAGCGCATCCCGCGCAATGTCGCGGTCCTCGTCGCTTTCCCAGTGAAATCTTCCAACATGAGGATGGCGCCCCACCAGGACGGTATCGAATACGGTCGCCGGAAAAATGTCTTCGGTGTATTGCGGCAGCAAAGCCAGCTGAGTCGCAATCTGCTGGCGTGCAACGTCGCCAATATTGTTGTCGTTCAGTTTGACGGCGCCAGATTGTATCGGCCTTAACCCGGCCAGCGTGTGCAGCGCCAGCGATTTTCCAACACCATTGGGCCCGAGAACGGCAAGGATTTCCCCGGGACAAACATCAATGGTCAGGTCTGCAATGAGATTTCGTCCGGGCACAGAGACGGAGAGTCCCGTGCACGAAAGTCTTATGCTGCCGTCGCTTTTCATGCGAGCAGATTAACAGACAGCGGCCTGGAAGAAGCAAGACTTAACGGGTCCAGTTTTAGTCGGTAAGGCGTATTTCCTGCGCAGTCGTTGCGCCGATGATGACCGATTTCAGGTTGTTGGGCGTGCGCGCGCTGTTTTCCGAGAGCGGAATACGACCGCCCATGATCTCGGCCTGCCGTTGTGGAAATCTCGGCTTGCGTTCTGGTTCTGCGAAGCCAAGCGGAAAAGCAGGCATGCCGGTGCCGATGTCATACTTGTCGCTTGCGCCCAAGGTATGCAAAAACTCATGTGCAATGATGACATTGTTCAGGCCATTGTGTTGCCGGCCGGTATACGCGTTGACGATGCCGATCATGCCCTTTTGCAGGCCAACCGAATTTTCAAGCACCGGTTGATCGCCCGATGAGGCGTGGTAGCGAACGAAAATTCGTACGTCCGGGTCGGGATTGTCCTGCGGCCCGGCAACACTGCCGGCCCACCAGCGCATTTTCAGGCTCCACAGCATAATGTCGAGAGGGCCGCCGTGCGTCGGAATGGCGGGGGGCTGTTCGTGGATCTCGTTGCCAAGTTCCATCCGTACCGGTCGAGACAGCGTGTGTCCGTACTTGCTGATTTCACGAGCAATGAAAGACTCAATCGCCGAAAAATCGTCCACCCTCAGGCGGTCTATATATGTGCGGCTTGCGTCACTGTCATCCGCGTTGATGGGGTAGACCTTAACCCAGAGACTGTTATTCCAGTCGGTGCTGCGTGCCTGTGTAAGCCAGGTGCTGAAAGAGACTAAGCACAAAATTACCAATAACACCGCGATGCGAATTTTCTTGAACATGATTGTGTGCGACTTCCCCGCCTGACAATACGACCTATTAGGCCGCCTCAGAATCAGTCAGGACAGCGAGTCGGTCGCAAATTGGCGAGATTTTGGACTGATCAATAAAAAGCCCCGCGTTTTACGGCGGGGCTAATGACTCTTCTTATTAAAGAGGTAACTGTTGATTCGGTCGCCAAATACACACTTTATTATTATTATCGGATCTGGATCTTTTTGTTTTTATTATTATTTTTCTTCTGGTGTCTAAATCCTGTTTGTATCGATTTACCGGTTCCCGAGTCAGTTACACTTCGCTTGGGCAGAATATAAAAAGCAAGTCCTATGCCACTTGCCGGGAAAGCATACGAATTCAACACCTTAGCTGATATCTTGGTACAGTTGGTCCAACAATTCGAATGAATATGTAAAAAAAACCGACGCTGACTCATGACTGACGCTAAAACAACCGCTTTTAGTCGATTGAAAAGTAAGGCTTTAGCCAAGCTGACCCGGCGCTGATTCTGACACAAGGTCGGCGGCGGGAACCAGGGCGCATGAAACTGTTGTCATTGCCGAAAAACAGGGGCTTTATGTCCGTATTTTGTCAAATTATTCGACGGTTGCATCGCTGCTGGCCCTTTCCAGCAGGCTGACGAGACTAAAAAAGCGTCCATTTCGCACGACTGCGACGATATCGAGCATATCTTCGATGTTGGTCAATGGGTCGCCGCGCACCAGGACAAGATCAGCCATAGCGCCAGGTACGATAGTGCCGACTTGATGTTCAATTCCGAGAACCCGCGCTGCGTTATTTCCTGCCGCTCGCAATATCTGCTCACCGGTCAGGCCAGACGCGGCAAGTGAGCGCAGCTCGGCATGTAGCGCTAATCCTGGAGGCAGTCCGTTGGCCTTGCTGCCGGCGATGATGAGCGCTGATGATTCATTGAGATCGGCACCTGATGAATGCCTTCGCTGTGGGCGGAGGGAGTGCCCAAGCGCACGGGCGTGCCGGGAAGCCAGCAGCGAGTCAATTCCGCTCGTGCCGCTATCTGCCAGGCCGGAAATCAGCATAGGTGAATTTCGCTCGGGAACTGACGGTGAGAATTCCGCTTGTCCGGAGAGGCGTGCAGCGAAAGCGGAACCAACGCCAAGGATGATATCGGCGCCGATACGTTTGCCAGCGAGGTGGTTGTCCGCAATGACCGGAATACCCGCGTCGCGCCATGTTTGTGCCTGGCGAAGTGCCGTATCGATTGGCACGTCGTCCATTTTCAGCCTGACCAGAAAATTGTCCGAATAATAGTTCGACGGATTTTCTGCTCGTGCACTAAACGGTGTATCGGCAGCGACGCTGATTGCCGGCAGCACGCGCGGCCCCGGATAAGATTCGCTCTCCCATTGTTTTGAGTCGAACTCCGTGAGCGCATGGTCGGTTACCAGTGTCGTAATTCCATACGCCAGCAGCGCAGCGCCATTTTTCGGCGCGGGGGAGTCAGGCAACGCAGACCACACATCAATCAGTCCGGGCACGATGGTCACATCGCCAAGATCGAGAATAGTGGCGTCGTTCCAGTCACGGCGTGGTTCCACAGCGACGATTCGGCCGGAACTGACGACGACGTCGAAACGTTCGCGATAGTATTGACCGATTCCATCGAACAGCCGCGCACCGCGAATGACCAGGCGAGTTTGTGGTGCGTCAATAACTTCAAGTTCACGTGGGGCCATTTTCAATGGCGGCCGAACAGGATCGGTGTTAATAGCTGCACTGAAATACAGCCTTTGTGGTTTTCGATCTTCGAAACCACGAATATTGATTGCACCGTTGGCTGCAAACACCATCTGCATTCGATTTCGCCAGCGGATGGCCGAGCTGGGTGAATGCTCGTCCCCCGGAACATCCAGAACGAGGGCTGGCTCAGATAGAATAACCATCTGCAGCGATTGCCCGTCGGGGTCGTCACGAAGGAAAGTCAGCAGGCTTCCGTCCGGACGCCACGACGGTGCAGATAGCGGAGTGTCCGACACGACAAGGTTGGTTTCGGCTTGCGCAAAACGCCGCAAGACCAGGATGTAGTGGTCATCGGTTCTTCTTATATAGGCGAGATGGCGACCGCTGGATGACCAGGCAGGTTCCAGCTCATCGCCGACATGTTGCGTCAGTCGCCAGCTCAACCCAGTTGGCAAGTCCGTTTCCCATAGATCCAGGCCGGTGTCATGGCGATCGGACGCATACACGATTCGTTCGCCCTGCGGGTGCCACGCGCCGTCCTGGTTGTGCTGGCCTGTCGCGCTGATTCGTTGCGCCGAATTCTGGCCGGCATTCTGGCCAGCGTCCAGTTGCCAGATTTGGGCGCCATCGTGTGTATTTAACTGGTAGAGAATTCGTCTACCATCGGGTGACCAGCGCGGTCGTGTTGCAGGTGTGATTCCATCTGTATGTCGTCTCGCCAGGCCGCCGCTTTCCGGCATGGTCCAGATGTTGCCATCAAGATTCATGGCGATTCGACCGTCGACCCGGGATACATCGACGCTTAGCTCGCGGACGTCATTTACGTCGAGCTCTGCCGCAATCGAGAGCACGACCGGCAATAGGAAAAGACCCGCCAGGTACCTGGACGTAGTCCTATTCAGCACCGGACACCTGCAGGTTTACACACTGGCCATCTGCCGTGTCAAAGTTGACTTGCATCGGCTGACAACATACCTGACAGTCTTCGATGTAGGTTTGACTGCCGGCAGAAATGTCGAGCAATAGTCCAATTCTTTCCCCACAGTAGGGGCAATAGATGTCCTGCTCGATTAGTTCGATATCCACTTGCGGCGCCAAACGGGCTAGGGCTGAAGCCGCACGCTGGTCCAGGGCGTCGTCGCAAAACCATTCTCGGCTGTGCGAACAAGTTCTCGAGACCATCGACCGCGGTCATGAATTCGGTCCGGCCCCTCTAGCCACAGCTCTACAGCGGTTGCCCAAAGTTGAAATCCGCCCCAATGTGGCGGTCGTTCGATGTGCGGAATATTTTCGTCAAGCAACGTATTGGTGCCGGTCGCAAGCGCAAGGCCCAGGTCCGCGCCGCGTTGTCGAATCTGCGCTACCAGCGCCTGTTTCGATTCAATCGGCCTGCTTTGGTCACTGCCCCACGCGCCTAGTTGACTGCCCCAGTCCCGGGTTGCGAAATAGTCGTCACTTTCCTTGTCCGGAGACTTAACAACCATGCCCTCAATTCTGATCTGCCGGCCCAGTGCGTCCCAGTGCAACAGCGCTGCCGCTTTCGGGTTTGTTGCAAAATCCAGCGCTTTTTGCGATTTGTAGTTGGTGTGGAATACCAGGTAACCAGGATCGGGGACGAACTGTTTACACAAGACCACCCGGGCTGAAGGCTGATTGTCCTGGCTGACCGACACAATGGTCATCGAATTCGGATTACGTTGCACACCCGCAGCAGTCGCTTCTTTCAACCAGGCATCTGCCCAATGCATGGGATCGTCGGGCAGGATATCCGACAGGTCGTTGTGTTGGTCATTTTCGCTCAACGTTTTCTCCGTGTAGCTCTTTGCCTGGCCCAATATAGGTGCCGCCTTCGCGGCGCGGGTCTGCCGTAACTTCGAAGTCGCCACCGCCGTGGGCCAGTGCTGCGACCACGCCGCCGAAATACATATTGATGTCCGAAAATCGTGTGGTGGGCAGCCCGACATCCGGCGGCTCAAAGCCGGCTTCGAATGCCACGTTTGAATCATCGCCATCAATTTTGATGTGCAAGCGAGGATGTGCCACTGCGCTCGCAAGATCAAGGCCAAGCTGGACGAAGTTGACCAGGAACTGGTGCAGCGCCGTGGTGATTCGATCGGCGCCGGGCGAGCCGACAGACAGCACCGTTTTTCCTTTGCGTGCGATGCTTGGTGCCATGTTGGAAGGCAATCGTTTTCCCGGCGGGCCGGCGGCCAGACCGCGACGATTCAATTCGAGTTCGCCCAGGCAATTGTTAAGCCACAGGCCTGTCCCTGCCGGCATGTCTCCCGAGCCGTATCCCGATGAAGCGGTAATTGAACAGGCAAGGCCTTCACGATCAACAGATGAGGTGTGCACTGTCGATCCGGATACCCACTTTGACAGCAGCTGACCTGACCGGGCCAGATTTAGCATTTCGTCAATCGGCCGATTCACCTCATCGGCTGGGTCAAGTTTCAGCTGGCGATAGGACATGATCGCTGCCTGCGCCTGCACAAGCTTCGTCATAGAACGTGCGTCCCATTTCGAAAATGCTTTGGTGCCAAATGCC
>QIHS01000268.1 GCA_003229095.1 Woeseia sp.
TGACGCTCGTAAGCAAGCCAAAATCGCTCGCACCGCTGCAATATTCCTCAGCCAGAATCCTCAGCTCGGCGACCACCCGGCACGTTTCGACGTCGTCGCTTTTGATCGCACCCGACGTGCGCAATGCACGGTTCAGTGGATAAAGAACGCATTCGAGACCTCGTAGCATGAAGCAGGTTCGGGCGCTGGGTCATCGCGTCGATATTTTGCTCGCCATCTCGACCTCGGAAAACCCTGACAACGTCAATTGCCCGATCGCTGCGACACCGGAACGCCAAACTGACGCGCAGTCCTGGCAAGTGCCTACTTGACGATAGTCAGATGGGTGCGACTGGGGCCGGTTTTTTCTTTCTCTTTGCTGCCGTCCGGTGGCTCGGGTTTCACTGTACTGGGCGAGAAAATCATACCCTGGCCGGTCTCTTTTGCATAGATTCCGACAATCGATTCGATGGGCACCCAGACATCAAAGGGCACACCTGAGAATCGTGCCCGAAAACTGACGCCCATATTCGTAAGCTTTAAGTTGTGTGCTGCAGAATGGCTGATGTTAAGAATGATCTTGTCATCCTTAATGTGTTCTGGCGGCACGTTGACACCGTCGATCGAGGTGTCAATGACAATGTGCGGCGTATGGCCGTTGTCAGCCATCCATTCGTGCATGGCACGAATAAGATATGGGCGCTTGGAACGGCTCGTGTCTGTCACGGTCGGACCACTGCGCTAAATTCCGTTTTTAATCGACTGGGGATTATCATGATGTGATGACAGGATATCATCACCGGCCGTTTGAGGTGTTGGTAGATGTAGTGGTGTCGGCGAGTACCAGTATCGTGCCAACCGTTAGGCATAGCCTGCCAGGATTCCTTAAAGGGGATGGCTCCCTGCGGTCCGCTTGATTCCCCTTAAAGGAATCCTGGCAGACTATGCCTTGAGTCTTCCGCGAGTTTCTCTAGCGGGGCAATGATAAATTCTGTGTGAGCGGCAACTGGATCAAGGTTCTACGAGCAAGATCAGAGTCGCATTTCCTGTTCAAGCTCGGTCAGGCTCTCCTGGAATGATCGCCGCTCAAAAACACGTTTCATGTACGCCTCGATCGGTTCCGCTTGCGAACCAAGATCGATTCCGTACGCCGGCAACCGCCAGAGAACCGGCGCGATACTACTATCCACCAGCGAGAACTCATCACTCAGGAAATATTGCTTCGCCGCGAACAGCTCAACGCTGGCAAGAATACTTTCGCGCAACATTTTGCGAGGTTTGGATGCAAGTTTGCGATCACCCTCGGCATCGTATTGTTCGGCAAGCTCATACCAGTCCTTTTCAATACGAAACAACGCCAGCCGGAATTGGGCGCGCGTCACCGGGTCGACCGGCATCAGCGGTGGATGCGGAAAGCGCTCATCCAGATATTCGACAATCACTCTCGAATCGTAGAGCACGAGATCACGGTCCACCAACGTCGGCACCGTGTGATAGGGATTGAGGTCCATCAGATCTTCGGGCAAATCCGGGCCCTCGACGTTGATGATCTCAATGGCGATGTTCTTTTCGGCAATCATCAGGCGCGTTCGATGACTGTGAATACAAGTCGGATTCGAAAACAAAGTCATGACAGATCGTCGATTGGCAATTACTGCCATGATGCGGTCCCCTTCGGAAAGTTAATGAGAAATTCTTATTGTTATCAGGATTGAATAAATTCGACTGTTGTCGTCGATGTCGTCAGGAAACGTCTTTCCAGACTTGCCTTTTAAGCATGATTGCAATGACCAGGAAGATGCTCAGGTAGATCAGCACCCACACACCCAGCACACGTCGGGTGGAACGAATCGGTTCGCTGATATATTCCAGGAAATTCGCGGTATCGCGGGCAAAATTATCAAACTCTTCCGCCGTCATCGAACCCGCTGTTACCGTTTCGAAACCTTCAAAGTGCGTAGTGCCTTCTTCTTTCTCGTCCTGTACGAACGTAGCACTTTGATAACCCTGCAGCTCCCACAATACGTGCGGCATGCTCGTGCCTTTCAGCACAAGATTGTCTACACCCGTCGGACTGTCCGGATCGAGGTAAAAACCTTTCATAAAGTTATAGACATAGTCTGTGCCGCGCGCTCTGGCCATCAGTGACATGTCCGGCGGCGGCTGTCCGAACCAGCGTGCAGCGTCATCTAATGGCATCGTAGCCTGAATCGTCTCAAATGTTTTTTCGGCATTAAACATCAGGTTTTCGATGAGTTGATCTTCGCTCAACTCGAGATCCCGGCCGATAATATTGAATCGAACATACTTCGCTGAATGACAACCGGCGCAGTAGTTCATAAAATTCTTGGCACCGCGTTGCAG
Organism: Woeseia sp.; assembly: GCA_003229095.1. Lineage (GTDB taxonomy): Bacteria > Pseudomonadota > Gammaproteobacteria > Steroidobacterales > Woeseiaceae > SZUA-117. Next base: position 2,344 of record QIHS01000268.1, read on the forward strand.
CGAATTGATGTTGTCAGGATCGTTGCCTGTCGGCTCCAGCTCAATGGTCGATGCCGCAAAAACACCGCCCGCTAGCAAGAGCGCAACCAGGGGTACGCCGAATCGAGGAAATCTACCCATGATAGACCACCCTGTCCGGCACCTGTTTCGTTTTGTCGATGGTCGTGTAGTAAGGCATGGCAATGAAGAAGCCGAAGTAAATCACCGAGAAAATTCGTGCCATTACAACGTATACGCCCTCTGCCGGCTGCATTCCCAACCAGCCCAGCGTACAGAAGCTAATGACAAAAAGACCTAAGGCCGTTTTGTAGATCGGACCACGATAGCGGATTGACTTTACTCGAGAACGGTCAAGCCATGGCAAGAATAACGGCGCCAACACAGACAGCGCCATCAAAGCCGCCCCCCAGAGTTTGCTGGGCACGGCGCGCAAAATTGCGTAGAAGGGTGTGAAATACCACACCGGCGCAATGCGCTCTGGCGTCGCCATCACGTTGGCAGGTTCGAAGTTAGCGTGCTCAAGAAAATAGCCGCCCATATCCGGTGCAAAAAACATCACGGCAGAAAAGATCATCAGGAAAATAATAATGCCCACCAGATCTTTGGTGGTGTGATAGGGATGGAATGCAATGCCATCGAGTGGCACGCCGTCGGGCCCTTTGTGGTCTTTAATCTCAATGCCATCAGGGTTGTTTGAACCGACGTGATGCAACGCAACAATGTGCACGAACACCAGGCCAAGTAATGCGATCGGCAGCACCACAACATGCAACGCGAAAAAGCGGTTCAATGTGATGTCTGAAATCGAGTAGTCGCCGCGAATAATTTCGACGATAGCCTCGCCAATTCCGGGGATCGCCCCGAACAGGGAAATAATGACCTGCGCGCCCCAGTAGGACATCTGGCCCCAGGGCAGCAGATAGCCGGCGAACGCTTCCGCGAACAACACGAAGAAGATCATCATGCCGATAATCCAGATCAGCTCGCGCGGTTTCTGGTAAGAACCGTATAACATCGCCCGGAACATATGCAGGTAGACAACGACGAAAAAGAACGATGCGCCTGTCGAATGCATGTAGCGAATGAGCCAGCCCCACTGGACATCACGCATGATGTATTCGACCGAAGCAAACGCGTCCGCCGACGACGGCTTGTAGTTCATTGTCAGAAAAATGCCAGACACGAATTGTATGACCAGGACGACCATGGCCAGCACGCCGAATATGTACCAAAAATTGAAATTCTTCGACGCGTAATATTCTGTGATGTGATATTTCATCGTTTCCGTGTACGGGAAACGATCGTCGATCCACTTCATGAAAGTGCTTTTTTTGGTGCCGATTTCGGCCTCGTTGCGTGCCACTACGCGACTCCTGAATCTGCGCCAATCATGATCAGGTCCTCACGCAAGAATCGGTACGGGGGCACTCTGAGATTGGTGGGTGCCGGGACATTTTGGTAAACACGGCCTGACAAGTCGAAACGCGAGCCATGACAGGGGCAATAAAAGCCGCCGAACCAGTCGTCTGCCGGACCCACCTGAAATTCCGCCAGCGGTGCACAGCCAAGATGAGTGCATGAGCCTTCAACCACGAGAAACTCCGGTTTTCGCGAGCGGTGTTGGTTAACCGCGAATTCGGGTTGCTGTTCCACAACCTCGGAATTCGGATCTTCAAGGAAATCGGTAACGCTCGACAAGCGAGCCAGCATTTCCTCGGTGCGCCGCACCACGAACACCAGTCTGCCGCGCCACATAACACGGATCATTTCTCCGGGTTCCAAAGATCCCAGCGGCACCTCAACCGGCGCGCCCTGCGCCTGCGCCCTGGCGCTGGGATTCAGCGACGATATGAAAGGAATCGATGCGGCAACCAAGCCAACACCGCCAGTCACGACGGTCGCAACCGTCAAAAAATGACGCCTGTTGCGGTCAACGTCATCAGTCATGTAGCGCTCCCATGCACCGCCTGGATCGGACCGAATTCAAGATCATTGCGTTTGCTCATGTTGAATCAAAACCTGCTCCCTATCTTGGGATTTGCGCTCGACCGCGGAATGTACCCTCCAGGATCAAGCCCAAGCTGTATTTATTCCGGGTTTTGTTTAACCTAAGCTCCCTGGCAACGATTTGACCCGACACACATCCGGACGGTTTATCGCTTTGTTCGAAAACTGAAAGATTTGCAGCAGGCCCGATTCGCCGCCAGGATAACAGCGCTTTCGGGACTGGGTGCGGAACCCGTCGCGCATTATACACAGGGCGATTGAAAATTGGCTAGACTCAAACCGGTTCTGATCTTCCTGGTCCAGTCCGTCGTATTCGGCCTGGCAGCCGCATTTGTGGTCGTGCTTGTGCGTCCGCAGCTGCTACCGGCCTTTAATATCGGCGGAGCACCGGGACAACCCGCCAGTTATGCCGACGCGGTCGATATTGCGGCGCCCTCAGTCGCCAATGTTTATACGCGAAGGCTGACCTCAGAGGGCAATTCACCTGGCGGATCCGGCAGGTTTCGCGTCAATATCAGCGTTGGGTCCGCGGTCATTATCGATCCTGAGGGTTATCTGGTTACCAATTATCACGTCGTCGCCCTCGCAAACGACATCCGACTGCAACTTGCGGATGGTCGAATCGCCAGCCCGGTCCTGGTCGGGGTCGATGCCGAAACCGACCTGGCCCTGTTAAAAGTGGACCTGGGCCCCCTGCCGGCTATTCCGTTTGGAAGCTCCGATCAGCTCAGAATTGGCGATGTGGTGCTGGCGATCGGTAACCCGTACGGCCTGTCCAAAACAGTCACACAGGGGATCGTGAGTGCAACAGGCCGCGGCATTCTGGGGCTGCTGACTTTTGAGAACTTTATCCAGACTGATGCCGCAATTAACGAGGGCAATTCCGGCGGCGCGTTGATCAATACGCAGGGTCATCTTGTTGGCATCAACACTGCGGTACTCACACAGGATGCGGGAACCGAGGGCATCAGTTTTGCCATTCCGATAGACCTGGCGCGCGGCGTGGTGGAAGAAATCAAGCGAAACGGGCGGGTCATCCGTGGTTGGGTCGGTCTGGAACCCGTCGATCTGAACCGCGCTGAAGCAACGGCACGAGGAATCGACCCGAATGTCGGCATTCTGCTTAGCAGGATTGTGGCCAACAGCCCGGCACAAAGAGCCGGATTGCAGATCGGCGACGTTATTCTATCGATCAATGGGCGGCCGATTCGGTCTCGACAAGAAGCATTGCTGATCGTTGCGCGTCTCAATCCCGAAGACGAAGTTGAGATGGAAGGCGTGCGCGGCGGTCAGCGATTCCGGGTGACGCTGATTGCCGCGGAAAGGCCACCGCGGCCCTGATGCTTCGCCAACCGCAGGAACGCGGCTGGTGACGGCCACGAATGGCTAGCGCCGGACTCTCTTGATCTCGGCCCCCAGTTGACCCAGCTTTTCCTCGATTCTCTCGTAGCCACGATCGACATGATAAATGCGATCGACCAGCGTCTCACCCTCGGCCGTGAGCCCGGCAAGCACAAGCCCTGCAGAGGCGCGCAAATCTGTCGCCATTACCGGCGCGGCAGTCAATTTATCGACTCCCCGACACACCGCCGTATTGCCCTCGATCTGAATATCGGCACCCATACGCTGTAGCTCCAGCACATGCTGGAAACGGTTTTCGAATATCGTTTCGGTGATCGTACCGACACCCTCGGCCAGTGCATTGAGTGCGCAAAACTGCGCCTGCATGTCCGTTGGAAAACCCGGATAGGGCGATGTCCGAATATCCACTGCCACCGGTCGCTTGCCGTGCATGTTGATTTCGATGAAATCGTCACCGGTTTGTATTTCGGCACCCGCTTCACGCAGCTTCAACAAGACCGCTTCGAGATGTTCAGGTGAGGTCCGATTCAGTCGTATCTTGCCGCCGGTCATCGCCGCGCCAACAAGATAAGTGCCCGCCTCTACCCGATCCGGCAGTATGGTGTGATCTGTGCCGCCAAGTTCCTGAACGCCGCGCACACGAATCGTGCTCGTCCCCGCGCCGGATATTTCTGCGCCCATACCGATGAGAAAATTTGCGAGATCGACAACTTCCGGCTCGCGTGCGGCATTGTCCAGAATGGTTTCACCCTCGGCGAGGGTCGCTGCCATCATGAGATTCTCGGTGCCAGTGACCGTGACCACGTCGAAAACGATGTGTGCGCCCTTGAGGCGGTCCGTGCGTGCGCGGATGTAGCCGTTTTCGACCACCACGTCAGCCCCCATGGCCTGTAGTCCCTGCACATGAAGATTGACGGGTCGCGCACCGATTGCGCAGCCGCCAGGCAGTGATACTTCTGCCTCGCCAAAACGTGCGAGCAACGGACCCAATACAAGAATAGAGGCGCGCATTGTCTTGACCAACTCGTAAGGTGCCCGTCGTTCCCTGACGTTGCCGGCGTTCACTTCGATAGCGAGCTTGTCGTCGAATGTGACCTCGACACCCATACTTTGTAAGAGCGTAATTGTCGTCGCAACATCGTTTAGTTGCGGCACGTTTCTGACAACAACCGGCGCTGCTGACAGCAGGGTCCCTGCCAATATGGGCAGCGCGGCATTCTTGGCGCCGGAGATCGTTATGGTGCCCGCAAGCCTCGCGCCGCCGCGAATAAGGAGTTTATCCACCCGGATCTGCCGTTGCCTGAATCGCCGACCATTCCTCTGGCGTATGCGCACGAATAGACATGGCGTGAATCTCGTTGCCCATCAGGGCACCCAGACACTGATAGACCAACTGATGCCTGGCCAGCGGGCGCTTG
>QIHS01000527.1 GCA_003229095.1 Woeseia sp.
ACACGCTGTTCTGGCCTGCCGTACTAGAGGGCGCAGGATTTCGCACACCCAGCAGCGTGTTTGCCCACGGCTTCCTGACGGTGAATGGCAAAAAGATGTCCAAATCCCGCGGTACCTTTATCACGGCTCGCACCTATCTCGACAATCTCGATCCGAACCATTTGCGCTACTACTATGCGGCAAAACTCGGGCCGGGCATGGATGATATCGATCTCAACTTCGACGACTTTATTGCGCGGGTCAATTCGGATCTTGTTGGCAAGCTGGTGAACATTGCCAGTCGCTGCGCGGGTTTCGTCAGCAAACGATTTGACGGTAAATTAGCTGAGCAGCTCGACGATCCTGCGTTGTTCGAGAATTTTACGGCGGCGTCTGAATCAATCGCCGAACATTACGAGCGGCGTGAATACTCGAAAGCAATGCGCGCGATCATGGCTTTGGCCGATCAGGCAAATCGCTACATCGAAGACAAAAAACCCTGGCAGATGATCAAGAATGAAGACCAGGCCGACGATGTCCAGTTGGTCTGTACGCAGGGTCTGAATATGTTTCGTACCTTGATGGTTTACCTGACGCCGGTGCTACCGGCGTTGGCCGAAAAAACACGCGGCCTGTTCAATGAGCAAACAAGCTGGACCTGGTCGTCGGCCGAGACGCCGCTGCTCGGCACGCGCATTGCACCATTCAAGTCACTGTTGACCCGGGTTGAGAGCAAACAGGTGGAAAAAATGATCGAGCAAAGTAAATCGACGCTGGACGCCCCCGCTGCAGAAGCCGCGGCGGCCGACAGTGACATCTCCGCTAAAATTTCGATCGACGAATTCAACAAAGTCGATCTTCGCGTAGCCAGAATCACGGCAGCGGAACCTGTGGACGGGGCTGACAAATTATTGCGTCTTACACTGGATCTCGGTGATGAGTCACGCACCGTTTTTGCGGGGATTAAAGCCGCCTGCGAGCCCGCGGATCTCGAAGGCAGGCTGGTAGTCGCAGTGGCGAACCTCAAGCCCAGAAAGATGCGTTTCGGCACCTCGGAGGGCATGGTGCTTGCGGCCGGGCCCGGTGGCGAGGATGTTTTTCTGTTATCTGTTGATTCAGGCGCCGAACCGGGCATGCGCATCAAGTAAATTGCTGTCATCAGAGAACAGAAAGGTGCCATAGAGGGCGACACCTTCTACAATAGGCAGTGCAATGGCAGACCTGATCCTTATTCTCGTTAGCACCGTTCTGGTCAACAATTTTGTATTGGTCAGATTCCTCGGCCTGTGCCCGTTTATGGGCGTCTCAAGAAACCTTGAGGCCGCCTTCGGCATGTCAATGGCAACCGCGTTCGTGCTGACGATGTCATCGGCAATCGCTTTTCTGCTGCACGAGTACGTGCTGTTGCCCCTGCAACTCGAATATCTGAAAACCATCAGTTTTATCCTGGTCATTGCGGCAAGCGTGCAATTTACGGAAATCATGGTGCGCAGATTGAGTCCGCTGTTGCATCAATTGCTTGGCATCTACATTCCACTGATTGCAACGAACTGTGCAGTGCTGGGTGTCGCCTTGCTCAATGTGCAGGAAGCCGACGGATTTATTCAGTCGGTGTTTTACGGCTTTGGTGCCGCCGGGGGATTTGCGCTGGTGCTGGTGCTCTTCGCTGCCGTACGCGAACGCTTACAAGCCGCGGATATACCACGCCCCTTTCGCGGCACAGCCATTGCTTTGATGACTGCCGGCATCATGTCGCTGGCATTCATGGGCTTTTCAGGTATGGCGAGGCTGTAGCTTATGTGGACACCCATCGTCACAGCCATTTTGGTGATCACCGGCATCGCGCTCGCGGCCGGATTCCTGTTGAGTCTTGCATCGCGACAACTGCCCGCCGATCTCGATCAGGTCGTAGAGCAGGTCAACGATCTGCTGCCGCAGACGCAATGTGCACAATGCGGCTTTCCGGGTTGTCGGCCTTACGCGCAGGCAATTGTGCAAGATGATGCGGCAATCAACCTTTGCCCACCCGGTGGTGACGACCTGGTGCAGCGGCTTGCAGAACTGCTCGGACGTCAACCAAAGGCACTGGCGACTCCAGTGAGTGTCGTTTCCGTCGCGGTGATAGACGAAGCCAATTGTATCGGTTGCACCCACTGCAGGAATGCCTGCCCGGTCGATGCCATCACAGGCGCGCATCAATTCATGCACACGGTCATTGAATCCGTGTGCACGGGGTGCGAGCTGTGTGTCGCACCCTGCCCGGTTGACTGCATCAGCATGGTACAGACGGCATGAGTACTGCGGCTGCGACCTATGACCTTGGCACCATGCATGGCGGCCTGCGCCTGCCGGCGAGAAAGTCCGCATCGACTGCGAAGGAGATTCAGACAGTCCCTGTGCCCAAACAACTCGTATTGCCGATTGCACAGCATGTTGGAGAACCGGCGCACCCAATCGTTGGCATCGGTGAGTATGTGCTGAAGGGGCAACTCATTGCCGAGTCTGACGGCTCTCTCAGCGCGCCCATTCATGCCTCTTCATCCGGCAAAGTCGTTGCAATCGAACCCTGGCCGGTTTCCCGGCGCCTCGGTGAGACCGCACCTTGCATCATCATCGAATGTGACGGTGAAGACCGTGCGGTACAAACGGCCGAAGTACGCCCGCCGTTCGATACGCTTGCGCCGGAATCGCTGGTGCAGATGATTCTGCAGGGCGGCATTGTGGGTCTCGGCGGCGCAGTATTCCCGACCGGGCAAAAGCTCATGCAGGCGGCCACGATGCCGCTTGAATTCCTGATTCTTAACGGCGTCGAGTGCGAACCCTGTATCAGTTGTGATGACATGCTGATGCGCGCGCACGCGGCCGAAGTCCTTGGCGGGGCACAGATCCTGATGCATGCACTGGGCGTGTCAACATGCTACATCGCCATCGAAAGTGACAAGTCAGAGGCGATTGCCGCGATAGTTGAGGCGAAAGCACAGCTCGAAGATGATCGTATCGTCGTGAAACAGGTCCCTACGATCTACCCGTCGGGCGGTGAAGATCAGCTTGTACAACTGGTCACCAACCGCGAAGTCCCCAGCGGCGGGCTACCAACCGACGTCGGCTGCGTCGTGCAAAATGTTGGCACTTCTGCGGCAATCTACCGCTGGATTTGCGAGGACGAGCCGCTGATTTCCCGAGTCACTACCGTCACCGGGTCAGGCATCAATACACCGATGAACGTCGAGGCACGAATTGGCACAACGGTCGCGGACATCATCGCGTTTGCCGGCGGATATGCTGAACAATCAGATCACCTGGTGATCGGCGGGCCGATGTGCGGCAAGTCGGTGACTACCGACCGGGTGCCCTTGGTCAAGGCGACCAATTGTATTCTCGTCGTCAACGAAACCCGCGCCCCGGGTGCTGAGCAACCGTGCATACGCTGTGGCGAGTGTGCAACCGTATGCCCGATTCAGTTATTGCCGCAACAACTCTTCTGGTACACCTGCGCTGACGACGAAGCAAAGTTACGCTCACATGGGCTGACGGATTGCATTGAATGTGGCTGTTGTGACCTCGTATGCCCGAGCCAGATTCCGCTGACCGCCAGTTTTCGCAATGCCAAAGCACGATTCCAGGAACTCGCTGACGAAAAAGCGAGAGCGGAGCGTGCCCGTCTCCGCTATGAATCCAGAAACGAAAGACTGGAGACCGAAAAACATTCCCGCGAAAGTGAGCTCGCGCAGCAGAAAAAAGACGCCCTCAATGCCGGACCGAGTGCTATCGACGCCATTTTGAAACGACAAAAAGAAAAACAGGATCACAATGGGGGCGACAAACAATAATGGAGTTTGAACGCCGCGATGCCCCATTCATGATGCCAACGACCGATGTCTCGTCGATGATGCGGAACGTCCTCTATGCATTGATTCCTGCCGCGCTCGCCTACGTCTGGTATTTCGGTCCCGGATTCATATTCAACTTCTTTGTCGCGAGCATTTTTTGCATCGGCGGCGAAGCGATGATGTTGAGAATTCGCGGCAAAACGGTTGAAGCCACACTGATGGACTACAGCGCACTGGTCACGGCGGCCCTGATTACGTTCGCGATGCCAGCGTTAACACCCTGGTGGGTGACCGCAACTGCGGCGTTATCTGCCATCGTTGTTGCAAAACATCTCTATGGCGGGCTCGGCTACAACCTGTTCAACCCTGCCATGGTCGGCTATGTCGTGGTGCTGATCGCCTTTCCCCTGCATATGAACCTGTGGCTTGCCCCGAGTATGGGTGACATCGATTATCAGAATCTGACGATTGCAGAAACATTGTTCTTTACGCTGACCGGGATCTTTCCGGACCACCTGACATTCGATGCCATTAGCAGGGCAACTCCGCTGGACATCGTGAAATCCGGTTTGAATGATATGCAAACCTTTTCCGAACTGCGTGCCAACCCGATGATGGGCGATTTCGGTGGTCGTGGCTGGGAGTGGATAGGCAATTTCACGGCCATTGGTGGCGCCTGGCTGCTGGTGAAGAAGATCATCCGCTGGCAGATCCCCTTCGGTGTGTTCGCGGGCCTGCTCATTCCTTCCAGCCTGATGTATTTCCTGTTTCCGGGCGTACATCCGAGTCCCGGATTTCATTTGTTCACGGGCGGGGCAATTCTGTGTGCCTTTTTTATTGCGACCGATCCTGTTTCTGCGGCCACCAGTAACAAGGGCAGGCTTTACTACGGCTTCGGAATTGGTCTGTTGATTTACGTGATTCGTGAATGGGGAAGCTATGCGGATGGCGTTGCATTCGCCGTCATCCTGATGAACATGGCCGTGCCGACAATCGACTACCTGACCAAACCGCATATCGTGGGCCACCCGCTTTCAAAACGGGGGCAGCAGTGATGTCAGATCAAGATCAAGATCAACCAGCGGTCTGGAGCAGTGGCGTGATCCTCGCGGTACTGGCGGCAATTTGCACCGCCCTGGTCGCCGTGACGCACAGCACGAGTGCACCCAGGATTGAGCAGAATCGGCAGGACTTTCTGGAGCAGAGCCTGGCGCCAGTACTGGCGGGCATTGACTACGATGGCGCGTTGTCTGAATCGACAATCCTGATTGCGCCGCCGCACGGATTGCCAGGCGATGATGAAGTTCCGGTGTACCGCGTTTACGCGGGTGGTGAGCCGGTCGCAGCGCTTTTTGTGGTGCGTGCAAGAGGCGGTTTTTCGGGTCCTATCCGCCTGCTGATCGGCATCAGTGCTGACGGTGAAATTACCGGCGTGCGGGTTCTTGAACATCGGGAAACTCCCGGGCTCGGCGACCTGATTGATGCCGATAAATCGGACTGGATCAATCAGTTCAATGGCAAGTCTCTCGTTACTCCAGCGGTGACCGCGTGGAGTATCAAGCGTGACGGCGGAGAATTCGATCAGCTCACCGGCGCGTCGATTACGCCGCGCGCAGTCATTAAAGCAATTAAGGAAACGATGCTTTACTTTGAATCGAATCGTGATGTGGTGTTTGCGCAGGGTGCGGACGAATGAAATCTGATACAACAAGCACACTGAGTGCCGGACTTTGGAGAGACAACCCGGGCCTGGTGCAACTCCTCGGTCTCTGCCCGTTGCTCGCTGTCACCACGACCTTTGTCAACGGACTGGGGCTCGGCATTGCCACGTTGCTGGTGCTGACCTGCTCGAACGTCCTGGTGTCGGCAACGCGCAGATTCATCCGTGCCGAAATTCGCATTCCGATGTATGTGCTGATCATTTCCAGCCTGGTAACCTGCATCGAAATGATCGTCCTGGCCTGGTACCCGTCACTGGGCCGGTCTTTGGGTATTTTTATTCCGTTAATTGTGACCAACTGCGCGATCGTCGCACGCGCTGAAATTTTCGCTTCCCGCAATACGGTTTCTGCCAGCTTCCTCGATGGTTTGTCGATGGGCAGCGGTTTCGCCCTATTGCTGATGGCTATCGGTGCATTTCGCGAACTGATTGGCCAGGGTTCGATCATGTCGCGCATGGACATGCTCATCGGCGGCGAGCCAATGAGCGGGCTGGTCATTGTTGACGGTGGTTTTCTGCTGGCCATTCTGCCACCCGGCGCATTCATCAGCCTGGCGTTGTTCGTCGCTGGAAAAAATGCGCTGGATAAGCGCAAGCAGCAAACCAACAGACCGTTTTCGTCAAACACCAGTCGCTAGAGATCGATGAATAAGACCATTCGCACAGAAATCTATACTCGCTTGCGCGAGAAGAACCCGCGCCCCGAAACAGAACTGATCTACGTCAATTCCTTCGAGCTGCTCATCGCCGTTATTCTTTCCGCACAGGCAACAGATGTTAGTGTCAACAAAGCGACCACCCTTCTCTATCCTGTTGCTAATACGCCGCAAGGCATTCTCGATTTAGGCGTGCAGAATTTAAAGGGCTATATCAGGACCATCGGCCTGTACAACAGCAAGGCAGACAACATCATCAAGACCTGCAGGCTCTTGCTGGACAACTTTGCGGGCGAAGTGCCACGAACGCGGGACGAACTTCAATCGCTCCCCGGCGTCGGGCGGAAAACGGCAAACGTCATTCTCAATACTGCCTTTGGCGAACCGACAATTGCCGTCGACACACATATTTTTCGCGTCTCGAATCGAACCGGACTGGCTAAGGGGAAAACACCGCTGGAGGTCGAAACTCGCCTCACCCGGCTGACGCCTGAAGCGTTTATGCTCGATGCCCACCACTGGCTGATCCTGCATGGTCGTTATACCTGCAAGGCCAGAAAACCGAATTGCCCTGATTGCGTTATTCACGACTTATGTGAGTTTCGGCACAAGACGACGGCGGCATAATCGTGATTTTCGGTCAGGACAGACAGGAACTCAGGCAGATGTACATTGACGCCTGGCAAAAATCAGAGGCAGGACAGATGCTGTCCCCGCTGGAGACACAGATCGCACAAGTGGTTCACGATCATCCGGAATACCAGGCGATGTTGACTGCCGATATTCTGGATGAGTCTTTCACGCCTGAGCGCGGCGAGACCAACCCCTTCCTGCACATGGGCCTGCACCTGGCGATTCGTGAACAGGTCGCCACCAACCGCCCGCCTGGCATTGCC
>QIHS01000242.1 GCA_003229095.1 Woeseia sp.
CTCGCGGCGAAGCGTTCGCTGAAGTACAGCGGCATAATGCCGATTGGGGCGGCGACCCGGGAATTGCACCCGTTGACAGCCAGCCACTCCTTGAACTGGTATCACCGGATGAAGAGCAGGACATCGGGCTGATTGAAGATTTCACGGACACCAGCGGTAGCGATACCCAAGACGGTGTTCGGGACGATGTGCAAGCGGCCGAGGAAGTCGAAGATCCTGCCGAACGCCGCATGCGGGAACTGGAAGGAATTCTTGACGATCAGGATTCACTGTTCGAAATTCCCGCCAACGAACTTGCCGCCCTGCGCGCTGAACTTGCTGCGCTGCGCGGTGAAGAACTGCTCATTGACGACGAGATCGTGGACACGACCGAAGACGAACTCATGGTTGACGATGAAAATATCGTCGATGACCAGGCAGCTGAAGACACTACGCAAGAAGAAGCTGCACCACCGGTCATTGTTGCGCCTCCCAAAGAAGACAGTTTCGTCGACACGCTCATGGGGCTCCTGAACAACATTTTCGTTTGGATAGCCGCGGCACTGGTCATTACGATGCTTATCCTGTTTTGGTTCATGCGCCGCGCAGCAGGCAGGGACGACGAAGAATTGACCGGCACCTGGGATGCGCTGGATGCGGATGAAGCCGATTTGGACCATGGCAATTCTGTTGGAACAGAGACTTTGAAGGCGCTGGCACGAGAAGACGATTCCATTGTCGTTGTTGAGACTACACCCACTTCTGACGCCGACGATTCCATGTTCCTCAGCGATACGATGGAAGTCCCCGTTGATTCGGCTGAAACATCGATCGACATCCAGCAAGAAGATGAGACGCCGGATACGATAGAGACGCCGGGGCCGGCCGTCATACCGGATGAGACAGATACGTCCAGGACGCTCGAAGATACTTTTAGCAGCGAGACCGCGATCAACCTGGATCAGTCAGACCCGGTTGCCGAGGCTGATTTCCATATGGCGTACGGTCTTTATGATCAAGCGGCCGACCTCATCAATGGCGTACTGGTCGCCGAACCGGAGCGCCAGGACCTGCTCGCCAAGCTTTGCGAAATCTACTTCGTCTGGGGCAATCGCGACGGATTCGTTGACGCAGCCGGGCGCCTGAAAACGGTGATCGGCACAGGCGAAAATCCGGATTGGGACAAGACCGTTATCATGGGTCAGCAGATTGCGGCTGAACATGCGATGTTCTCTGGCGTCAGTGCGGAGGGCGCTACGCGGGCTGTAGACCTGTCGTTCGACGACGGCGATGACACCGGTGCTGGTGCGCTCGATATTGATTTCGCCGGGACTCCCGATAGCGCTGTTGATGACATTATCGATCTCGGCGCCGACAGCGGCGATACTGGCGATACGGGTCAGGTCTCCATAACGCCCGATGGGGGTAGTGCGATCGACTTTAGCTTTGACGACCCCGACTCGGAAACGTCGGTGACGCTGGAAATGCCGGAATCGCCAACCGACAGTGAAACAATCGACTCGCCGCTGAGTGACGAAACAGCAGAAGTGCCAATGGCTGACCCCGGTGCCGATGCTACCGCTGAAATCGAAATTGCCGACCTTGGGCTCGATCTCGGTGACCTGGATGCCGCAGCACTTGCCGGAGATATCGAGGAAGACGACCAGATCAGCGATCTTGAAGATACTGCGGAAAGCAAATCGCAACAGATGATCGACAGCCTGGCGGATACCGGCAAGAGTCCGGCCCTGGATTTTGAAGTGGAAAGCGGTCAAAGCGGCGTTAAGGAAGGGCTTGATATCGCGCAGGCGCTTGCGGCCACAAGCGAAGTAGAGGCGCTGGATGAAGGCACTGGCATTCTGCCCCGCCTGTCCGATTCAGAAGCGACCATGCTCGCGCCGATGGACACTGGCGAGGATACTGATGTCGGTATCGACACCAGCCTGCTTGAGGCCACTAGTCAAACACAGATATTGCAAGAAGACGAGACAGTAGAAGAGCCGGGCGATGTCGGTGCAGCATTATCTGACGACGATGCGACGATGCTGGCACCCGGTTTCGGTGACGACGATACTATCGAGACGGTGGCAGACAACGCCGAAACAATTCATGGGCCGTTTCAAGATGATGCCGATGACAATAGCGATGACGGCGAATTTGACTTCGCCAAGACCGAGGCTCTGCCGAAAGACGCATTTGATTCGGACCCATCGACCAGCGAAACTGGCATGCTGCCGAAATTGACCGGTAGCACTGATGTGGACCTGGACCTGGACGACCTCACCGCGGCATTGAAAGTCAGCGACGTTGCAGATGCGGGCGACACGATCAGCAGAGCGGCGGAAGAAGCGACGGTTGAGCAGCCGAGGATTAAACCTGGCGGCGGCGACGACGCCGGTGCCACTCAGGAGATGATGCCGGAAGATCTGAGCGGCGATCTGGATGACGCACGCACGATGACCGAGGTTGGCACCAAGCTTGACCTGGCGCGTGCCTATGTCGATATGGGTGATCCAGGAGGCGCCAGGAGCATCCTGGAGGAAGTTCTGGATGAGGGCGACGATGCTCAAAAGCAGCAAGCCCGGAAGTTTCTGGATTCCCTGCCCAAATAGTTATGCCCGCGACTCGGGGCTAAAACTCCTGCTGGTTATCTCCTCGAAGGCGTACTAGTGCGCATTGCCTTTGGCCTCGAATACGACGGCACGGACTACGTCGGCTGGCAACGGCAGAAATCCGGGACCGGCGTGCAAGCGCTGGTAGAGGCCGCACTCTGCAAAGTCGCAAATGAATCAATAGATGTCGCCTGTGCCGGGCGCACCGATGCTGGCGTGCATGCAACCGCTCAGGTCATCCATTTCGATACTGATGCGCTCAGATCTGATCGGGACTGGCTGATGGGCGTCAATTCGAACTTGCCGGATGATATCTGCGTAAACTGGGTCAAGTCAGTCGACGACCAGTTTCACGCACGATTTTCTGCGACGGCCAGACGCTATCGCTACCTGATCCTGAATCAAGCGGTCAGGTCGGCACTCTTACATCGCCGCACATGGTGGATCCACGAACAACTTGACGAGCGTGCGATGCAAACTGCTGCAGACTTGTTGCTCGGTCGCCACGATTTTTCAGCGTTCCGGGCTGCCGGGTGTCAGGCGTCCACGCCGGTGCGAGCTGTGACTGAATTGCGTGTCAGCAGGCGGCGGAACTGCATCGAGATTGCGATAACCGCAAATGCATTTCTACAACACATGGTCAGAAATATTTGCGGCGTGCTGGCTGCGATCGGCCGCGGTGAGAAAGCACCACAGTGGGCCGGGCAGGTGTTGCAGGGGCGTGATAGAAAAAAAGGTGGGGTGGCGGCTCCGGCCCATGCTCTGACATTGGTTGGCGTAGACTATCCGCGCATATTCAAATTGCCGCAGACTGCGTGCAACGACGATTTTCATTCATGAATTTCGTTTACAATACTGGCCCGACATATAGCTGGCCTGGACGGAGTGCTGGCCTATGAGCTGGTTTGATAAATTGATGCCCTCGCGTATTAGCACGGAGAAGCGTACGCGCTCGGTGCCGCAGGGCGTGTGGTTGAAATGCGCATCCTGCGATGAGCAACTGTATCGCAAAGAAGTCGAGCGCAACCTGGGCGTCTGTCCCAAATGCGATCATCACATGCGCATCGGCGCGAGAATTCGCCTGGGCTATTTCCTGGACCCGGACTCACAAGAGGAAATTGCTGCCAACCTGGAAGCGCTGGACCCGCTGAAGTTTCGCGACAGCAAGCGCTATCGCGACAGAGTCGTGCAGGCACAGAAGAAAACCGGCGAAAAAGACGCGATGGTAGCTGCCAGGGGCACGCTGAAAGGCCACCCCATTGTCGCCTGCGCATTCGAGTTCGGATTCATGGGGGGCTCGATGGGATCTGTCGTTGGAGAAAAATTTAGTCGGGCAGCCAGGCACAGCGCTGAAAACAATGTGCCGCTGGTGTGTTTTTCGGCGAGTGGCGGAGCAAGAATGCAGGAAGCCTTGTTTTCGCTTCTGCAAATGGCGAAAACTGCCGCGGCACTGACCGTATTGTCGGAGCGCAAAATTCCCTTCATTTCGGTGCTGACCGATCCGACCACCGGTGGTGTATCTGCAAGCCTGGCGATGTTGGGTGACATTAACATTGCAGAACCCAAAGCATTGATCGGTTTTGCCGGTGCGCGCGTTATTGAGCAAACCGTCGGACAAAAACTGCCCGAGGGCTTTCAACGCAGCGAGTTTCTGCTCGACCATGGCGCGGTGGACATGATCGTCGATCGTCGTCAATTGCGCGACGAGATCGCCGCATTGCTGGCAAAACTCGAAAACCGCGCGGCGCCAGCCGCCTGAACAGCATTAGTCAGCCAGGCTCATTCACTTCACTGGACGAATGGCTGCCGTGGCTGGAAACGCTTTCGCCGCGCGAAATTGTCCTTGGACTGGATCGTGTACAGGTCGTCCTAAAGAAACTTGATCTGCAGACGCCGGGCATCGTCATCCACATTGCCGGTACTAACGGCAAGGGTTCGAGCGCCGCAATACTCGAGGCACTGCTTAGGCAGGCGGGTATTGCTACAGGCTGTTACACGTCGCCCCATTTGAATCGCTACAACGAACGAATTCGAATCGACGGTCTGCCAGCGAGCGACGATTCGGTCATGCATGCGCTGGCGCGCGTGGAGGAAGTTCGGGACGGCATCCCCCTGACATTCTTCGAATTTGGCACCCTGGCGGCAGTCGTCGCATTCGACCAGGCCAAAGTTGACGCATGGATTCTGGAAGTTGGCCTCGGTGGGCGGCTGGACGCGGTCAATGCCATAGAGCCGGACGTCAGCCTGATCACCAATATATCAATTGATCATTGTGCATGGTTAGGTGACGACATTGAGTCCATCGCAACAGAAAAGGCGGGCATCATGCGTGCCTCGAAGCCGGTTGTATTCGCTTCGCCGACCGTACCTGATGCTATCCTCGACATTGCCAGCAAGCTGGGTGCGAAGTTGAACCTCGCAAATCGGGATTTTTCGCATACCCGCAATTCTGAAGATGGTGGAGACTGGTCGTGGCACGGGAAGCGCAATCTCCTGGTCGATCTTGTGCGGCCGGCGCGAGGCGGTGAAATTCAGCTTGAGAATGCGTCGGCTGTGTTGGCCGTGCTCGAAGCACTGGGGATGGATCAGTTGCTGACCACAGCGACTGTCAATGCCGCGCTGGGCAATATCGACCTGGCCGGGCGGTTTCAAATCGTTTACCAACATTGCAGGTGGATTTTCGACGTTGCACACAACCCGGATGCCGCCATCGTCCTTGCAGAGCAGCTTGTCGAACAGGACCGAGGTGAACAACACAGTGGTGGCATCACAACTGCCGTGGTTGGCATGTTGCAGGATAAAGATATCGCCGCTGTAATCGGACTGCTGAAAGACCGTGTTGATCGCTGGATTGCGGTGACAGTGCATGGCTCACGGGCTGAATCCGCCACCTCGCTCGCACAGCAGATCGCAAATGTCAGCGACAAGCCGTGCCTGATCGCGGATTGCGTCGAGTCGGCATTGCGGATCGCCGAGGAACGCTCAGAAAGCACCGATACGATTTTGGTTACTGGCTCGTTCTATCTCGTTGGTCCGGCGATTGCGTGGCTGGCTCGGGCCGAACCCGCACAGGCTCCTAGCCTGCAATAAACTCCAGAGTTATACTCGCGCGCAAATGGACAGAGCATTCTTACCGAATATGATCGACCGGGCACTGAAAGAGCGCATTATTGGCGCGGTCGTGTTGGTCCTGATTGCGGTATTGGTGGTGCCGATCTTTCTTGACGGCCCCGCAGACGAGCAAGAGATCATCAGCGAGTCCGTTACCCTGCCAGGTCAGACCAGCCAGGCGAGTCCACAACAGACGATCGTTTTGGAGCGGGATCGAAACGAACCCGTTCCTGCCGCTGAGTCGGCGCAGCCCGCCAGGACCGCGCCCGCGCAGATGAGCGAGCAATCGCTTGTTGTAACGCCTGCTGACAGCGACGAATCAGATGATGTCCCGCCGCAAACTGTTACACCCGAGCCTGAAGAGACATCCGTAACCGGAATGTATGCCGTTCAGCTTGGCAGTTTTTCAGATCAGGGAAATGCTAATCGCCTGGCGGCGAGTCTCAGAGATCAGGGATATGCCGCTTTTCTGAGCCAACTTCAAACTGATTCAGGTGCCTTGCACCGAGTGCGCATCGGACCGCAGAAAGATCGCGTCGGTGCAGAAGCAATTGCAGCTCAGCTGGTGAAAACCGGCCATAAGGGTCAGGTTGTTACACACCCGTGAGTCTGCAAACAAGAATCAGGCAAGGGTGCGAGTGACTTCAAGAATGGTTCGGGCTAGAATCCTGCCAGCAAACAAACCGAGGCAGTGCACCGCACTCTACCCATCACTAATGCTCCGATGCCGATCGTTGATCTAGTTATTATCGTTGTAACCCTGGGCTCTGTCGTCCTTGGGTGGTTCCGTGGTTTCATTCGTGAAGCATTTGCCATCGTTGCCCTACTCGGTGCAATTTATGCTGCTTTGCATCTGGGCCCATTTGCCGGCGGCTGGCTTGGCGGCACAATTGGTTCGACCGAATTGCAATTGTGGGCGGGGCGATTTCTCGTTTTCATCATCATCCTGGCGCTGGGCGCAGTCGCCGGTTGGGGAATAGCGAAGATTGTGCATTTATCGGGCCTGAGTGGCACCGACCGGGCACTGGGTGGTGTCTTTGGCTTGCTACGCTCGGCATTGTTCGTCGGCGTTTTCGTCCTCGGTGGCCGATACACGGGTTTTGACTCCAACTTGTGGTGGCATGAGTCAAAAATTATTCCCTATGCTGAATACATCGCCGACTGGATTATCATCATGGCGCCGCGGGGCATGGAAATGCTGGACCCGGATAGTCTTCCCGAAGAATTTCGTATCTAGATCAACGCTGGAGTTCGAAGAATAGTGTGTGGCATTGTTGGAATTGTTGGCAAAAACCCGGTCAATCAGTCGATTTATGATGGCCTGACGGTACTTCAGCATCGTGGGCCGCCGGTATTGTCACCTGGGGCAATGACGGGCTTAAAAGTCGCAAGAGCAACGGGCTGGTACGCGATGTTTTTCGGCATCGGCATATGCTGAGCCTGACCGGCAACGTCGGCATGGGACATGTTCGTTATCCGACAGCCGGTTCATCGAAATCGTCAGAAGCGCAGCCGTTTTACGTCAACTCGCCGTACGGGATTTGCCTGGCGCACAATGGCAACCTGACCAATCATGAGGAACTCGCGGAATTGTTGACGCGCGAAGACCTGCGGCATTTGAATACCGGGTCGGACTCCGAAGTACTGCTCAATGTGTTCGCACACGAATTACAAAGCCGAACCAATGGTCGGCCGACCGCTACACAAATATTCGATGCAGTCGATGCGGTGCACAATCGGTGTTCGGGCGGTTACGCGGTCGTTGCGATGATCATTGGATATGGCATTGTGGCCTTTCGCGACCCCAACGGCATTCGCCCCATCCTGATCGGCGAACGGGAAACGAGCCTTGGAATGGAATACATGGTCGCCTCGGAGAGCGTAGCGCTGGCGACCCTGGGTTTCAGGAATATTCGCGACCTGTTACCTGGCGAGGCCATTTTCATTGAAAACGAAGGCGTAGTGCATAGCCGGGAGTATTCGGGCCAAACCAGTTATTCGCCGTGTATTTTCGAGTTTGTCTATTTTGCGCGGCCTGATTCAATCATCGACAAGCTTTCTGTCTACAAAGCGCGCTTGCGAATGGGTGAGCAACTGGCTGGACAAATCGTGCGCGAGTGGCCCGATCACGACATCGACGTTGTGATTCCCATTCCAGACACCAGCCGTACAGCGGCAGTGCAGGTGGCCTATCACCTTGGCGTCAAGTATCGGGAAGGATTCATCAAGAATCGTTACATCGGTCGGACCTTCATCATGCCCGGGCAGGCAGAGCGGACTGAATCGGTGCGCCGCAAACTAAACGCCATCGATCTCGAGTTTCGAGGCAAGAATGTCTTGTTGGTGGACGACTCGATTGTGCGTGGCACGACGTCCCGGCAGATTATCAGGATGGCGCGTGAAGCGGGTGCACGCCGCGTGTATTTTGCGTCGGCTGCGCCGCCGGTCAGGTACCCCAATGTCTACGGCATCGATATGCCGGCCGCCTCGGAATTGATCGCAAATGGCCGCACCGTGGAACAGATTGAGGAGTTGATCGGTGCCGATCGGCTGATCTACCAGGACCTGCACGGACTGATTCGCTCTGTCAGGCATGACAATTCCAACATACGCAAATTCGATACCTCCTGTTTCTCAGGCGAATATGTCACGGATGATGTTACTCCTGACTATTTGAGTGCACTTGAAAAAGCCCGTTCGAATGACGCAAAGGGCAGCAGGGAAGTGGTGACCGACTCAGCATCTCCTCCGGTTGGAAGCGACCATCAGGATGTTCGCACTGCGATTCAAGTTTGATCGATTCACTTTTGGTCAATTTACAATTGGTCTCAGAGTAAGCCCTGTGTCAATCCACAAGCTACTTTCGCGCGTCGATCCTGAATCTGAATGCGAACGATTCAGCAGCCACGTCAGAACATCACGATCAGACGCAATAACGATGGCAATGACATGAGAATTAGAGTCATGATCATCGACGGGCATGCCGAATTCAGATCGTTGCTCATGCAGCACGTGACGACACACTGGCCGGATGCAAGTTTGTCGTCCTATGACCCGATTAGTTCGGGGCACCTTCCTGACGAATTTTCCGGGGCAGGCAACGACATCATGCTGCTGGGCGATGTCCAGGGCGATCGAGACCCACTGGTGACGCTGCGGAAGTTTGCGGGTATCCAGGGATTTCCGCCAATCGTCTATTTCGGCGTTGATTGCAGGGAACAGGCATTGCAGGCGGGAGCCAGCGCCTACATGCAGAGAAACGACTTCAAACACAATTCGTTCATCGTGCGTGTCAGCGACATCATTCATGCGCAACAAACCCTGGCGTCAACCGATTCTTTATTCGTTGGTGATGCGGCGACGGGTATTCATCCGCTAATTAAGGGTTATCAGTTTATCAAGCGACTTGCTTCAAGCGAGCATTCCTCTGTCTTCCTGGCAAGACGAGAATCAGACAACGCCCAACTCGTACTAAAAGTCCTGCGGCAGGCTCCGGATGCCGATGACGGGCTCGGCGCGTTTGATCGCTTCCTGCAGGAATACGAGTTGATCGCGGAACTGGATCACCCGAACGTCATCAAGATATTCGATCTTGGCGTGAGCGACGATCACGCTCACATCGCAATGGAGTTCGCGCCTGGTGGCGATCTCAAACGATGTATTGCAGCGGGCATTCTAGAGCATGATGCTGCTGAATATACGCGCCAGATTGCCGGTGCACTTACACGGTTGCATGAACAAGGAGTGCTACACCGTGATTTGAAGCCCGGCAATATCATGTTAAGGGCTGATGGCAGTCTCGCGTTGATCGATTTTGGCCTCGCGAAACGACTGCGTCTCGAACAGGAAATTACCGGCCGTGGGGAGATTTTTGGCACGCCATACTACATGAGCCCGGAGCAGGGTCATGCCGAGGGTGTCGACGAACGAACCGACATCTACGCACTTGGCGTGATTTTCTACGAGATGCTGACCGGGCGGAAACCCTATCTGGGCGACAACGCCATGGGTATCATCGTGAAACATAGCAAGGCGCCGGTGCCGGTTTTGCCGCATCGACTGAGTCAGTACCAGGCCTTGCTTAATCTAATGCTGGCCAAACGGCCAGAGGATCGCCTGCAGACCGCGAATGAGGTGCTGGAATGGCTCTAGCATCGCTGCCGCAATCTATCGCGACGTTTCTCGACACGCAGACCCCCCAGGAATGGATTGACGTGGCTGCAGCGCGACTGCCCGAGTTGTTGCTCGATCATGCCAATTGCGAATTGAAAGCGGCTTCCACCGCACTGGGTTTTATCTACCGCTATCCGGAAAGAGAAAAACTCGTGCGCCAGATGTCGCGCCTCGCGCGTGAGGAACTGCGGCATTTTGAGCAGGTGCGAAGAATTTTGTCAGACATGTCGGTGCCGTTCGAACACGTTTCGGCTTCTCGTTATGCGGGAACATTGCGTCGCGCAGTGCGAGAAAAAGAGCCGCAGCGGCTGCTGGACATGCTGCTGGTCGGCGCCCTGATCGAAGCACGTTCATGCGAACGATTTGCGATACTGGTGCCACACCTGCCGGAAGATATCGGCCGATTCTATGCCGGCTTGCTGGCCTCGGAGGCCAGACATTTTGAGCACTACCTGAATTTTGCGCGCAAAGAATGCGAGGTCGACGAGGATGCTTTCGATACGCGCCTGGCAGAATTGAAAGTGATAGAGGCGGAATTGATTTCTTCGCCGGATGCAGAATTTCATTTTCACTCCGGCATCCCGAAAGGCTGATTCTGCGCGGGCTGTACGGAAGTGCCACCTGTTCGGCATTGCCTGTCAGGTCTTCCTTGACGGGATGGCTCCCTTCGGTCCGCTTGATTCCCATCAAGAAAAACCTGACAGGCAATGCCTTGGACTTTCTCGCTACGGATATTTCTACCGCGCAGGCTCCTGGCGTTGCAGCGCGCTTAACACCGGACCGTCCTCGTCCCAGCGCAATACGCTGCCTTGTTCATACCAGTCGCCCAATACGATGCGCTTGACCGCTTGACCTTCAACGTTGAGATCGTGAACTGCAGGTCGGTGTGTATGGCCGTGCAGAACAATCTCGACGCCTGCTTCGACAAACGCCTGCCGGATCGCATCCGCATTGACGTCCGTGATCTCAGCGCCAATCGCCCCGCCGTGTGCGAGACTGGCCGCGCGAGCCTGCGCTGCAAATGCAATCCTCTCCTGCAGCGGTTTTTCGAGCATCATTGTCTGCCATTGTGGATCGCGCGCCATCTTTCTGACCGCCTGGTATTTAACGTCGTCGGTACACCATGCGTCACCGTGGCTCAGTAATACTTTGTCGCCATGAATATCGATGATGGTCGGATCAGAGAGAATTGTAATGCCAGTTTCCGTGGCAAAATCGTCGCCGATCATGAAGTCTCGGTTACCGTGCATGAAAAAAACAGGAATCTGTTTTTTCGTCAGCTGACGCAACGCCTGCTTCGCCCAGGCGTAATGCTCATTCGGGTCGTCATCACCGACCCATGACTCAAACAGGTCACCCAGGATATAAAGCGCATCGGCGTTGAGCGCTTCGGTTTCAAGAAAGCGCAGGAACTGGTCGGCAATGTCAGGCCTGTCGGCTTCCAGATGCAGGTCGGAAATGAAAAGTGTGGTCACGCGGTTCTCTCTGTTTATTCGAATTCGAAGCGATACGCTTTCTTGATCACAATTGGTACGATCGGTACGTCGCTGGAAAATCTTCCCTGCGGACCCGTTCGTACACTGGCTATGGCGTCGACGACATCCATTCCGTCTATGACGTAACCGAACACTGTGTACCCCCAGCCGGCCCGGCTTGAATTCAGCGACTTGTTGTCCTTGAGGTTGATATAGAACTGAGAGGACGCGGTATGCGGCGCCGTTCCCCTTGCCATGGCAATGGTGCCACGGTCATTTCTCAATCCATTACCGGATTCATTGAAAATATTGCCGTTGGGCGCCTTGAGGTCCAGCCGCGGCGTAAAACCACCACCCTGGATCATGAAATCAGCAATTACGCGATGAAATACGGTGCCGTCGAAATAGCCAGCGTCAACGTAGGCGAGGAAATTGGCGACCGTGATCGGTGCGCGCTTACCATCAAGTTCGACGATGACGTCACCCTCTGTGGTCTCGAACTTTATGTATGGATGTGCAGGTACTTTATCCTGCGGGAGCGCAGCGGGTACCAGAATCATTAGCAAAAGTACAAGAAACGCTCTATGCATCAGTATCTCATTGGTTGTCGGCTGCCGTTACGATAGCAAAGCGCGGGGTGGTACAAAAGCTTTGGACTACTATCGGTTTTTCAGGCAGATATCGCACATTTCAAATTGACTGGATTCAATGCTGGTCGTATCATCGTGCCCCGCCGGGCCTGGGCCAGGCGGATATTGATTCTGGAATCGGGGCATGGCGCAGCCTGGTAGCGCATCTGCTTTGGGAGCAGAGGGTCGGGAGTTCGAATCTCTGCCCCGACCAAGAATCATGATTGGATTTCGAGGGTGAAAACACCGCAGAAGCTGGTGCCCGTAGCTCAACTGGATAGAGCATCGGCCTTCTAAGCCGAGGGTTGCAGGTTCGAGTCCTGCCGGGCGCGCCATTTTTGATGTTAACTATACGACTTGTTGCCGCAATCGAACTTTTCAATCTCATCCGAAGCACTGAGGCGCTAAAAGATAGTGTTGAATGAGATTAGTAGGTGTCCTCATTTAGTGAGAAAAGACGCCAGTTCTGCTATTGCATTCGGTCCCGTAGCGGATATAAGCCACCGTTAAAAGTTGTCATCGTGTATTGGAGCTTTTAAGCTCTTGTTGAATCGCAGTGCGTAGGAGTGGCCCAAATGAAGTGTTCAGGTGCATGGATTTTGGCGGCCGTTTTGCTCGTGGCCTCCTGCAGCGATAGAGCCGTTTCACAAGACCATGCTGAGACAAAATCTCAGAATGAAGGCTTGCATGAGGCCGTTTCCCGGTTTGCATCCGATAATGCATTTTCAGGAGTGATTCTTGTCGCAAACCAAGAACGAGTTCTTCTAGAGCGAGCGTTTGACCAGCCGGGAATCAACCAGGAGGTTGCAATTAAGCCCAGTACGAAGTTTGCTATCGCCTCCATGACCAAGAGTTTCACGGCTGTTCTAACGCTTCAACTAGTTGAAGCTGATCGTTTGTCGCTTGACGATGTGCTCAAAACGCACCTGCCGGAATACTCCGCCGACTACAGCGATCAAGTGACAGTCCGGCAATTGCTCCAAAATCGATCAGGCATTCCCCATTATGTCGATATGCCGGGCTGGTTCGACAACGACTATAAGCGATCCTTGACGAAAGAGACATTACTTGAAGCTGTCGCTGTGTTACCCCTGAAATTCGAACCGGGAACCGACTATTACTATTCAAATATGAATTTCTATCTGCTCGGTCTGATTATCGAAAAAGTGACCGGGGACCCTTACGAGACCCTCCTCAAAAACCGCATACTGGCGCCACTTGAACTCAACAGTACTGGGCAAATATATGAGGCCGCCCCGATAGAAAAGCTCGTACAAAACTATCTGCGTGAGGATGACGGTTCTCTTACGATGATACCCGTGACCAACCCCATACTTTTTCGGGCAACGGCGTCTATGTATTCAACCTCGCAGGATCTCTTCAAATGGAGCGCCGCCTTGCGGGATGAAACTTTGTTGACCAATGAGAGCAAAGCGATCTTGTTCGATCGTGAGGCGCCCCTGGCCTGGAAAGTTGGGGCTATTCCTCTGGACGAAAGCACGCTCCTTCAAGTCATCACCTATAACGGTGAACTTCTTGGCTTCACGAGCATGATTACACTGATTTCCGGTCAAAATGGTATCATTATCATTCTGAACAACAACAACGCTGGATATGCCGCCCTTTCGACCATTACTTTTGAGATAGCGTCGCAGCTATATGGGTCACGGTAGGCTTTAAGTCACTGGCGAATTATCGTTATAAAACTGTGTTCTCTATTGAATGGTTCCGGATAATGACCAATAGACGCAGGATTAGGCGTGTCCAGCTGCTTGATGCAGCTTTTAGCCATTTGATTTTTGTCCCAAACCTTTAGTTCTGTCAAAAATTGGTTCGATGTTTCTCGTTTTAAGTGCGCCAAATCCTCCTGAGTTGGTGATAGCACGCAGTTGTTTTGTGAGGATTTATCTTTTGTACGCTAATATTATTAGCACAATGACTAGCCCCGATGTTCAATGAAAATGGCAGGAGAACAGAAGACAGACAGCAGGTAGTGTGCGATCGAATAATGGTGGGCGTAGCTCAGTTGGTAGAGCCCCGGGTTGTGATCCCGGTCGTCGCGGGTTCGAGTCCCGTCGTCCACCCCAATTTTCCCACAATGCGTGCCAGGGCGAAGATGGTCGGTGAAAATTGATCTTTAGTGCAGTGATGTTATTGGCACTATGACATGTCGAATCGACGGAAGAAATTGGTTGGTGAGAATTTATCTTTAGTGGTTATTGGCACAGCGACATGCCGATTTGTTTAACGAGGGCACATGGTGAAAGTTTATTCCTAACGAATTAGTGTTTTTGGCAAAACGCTCATCGATGGCTTCTTTTCAATTACCGCACTAAAGATCAATTTTCACCGACCAATTTTACTCGTCCGAAGGACGAGGGAAAATTGGGGCCTCTAGCTCAGTTGGTAGAGCAGGAGACTCTTAATCTCTTGGTCCGGGGTTCGAGTCCCCGGGGGCCCACCAATTTTCCTTTGCGCCCAGGCCGAATTTAATTCAGGAAAGTAGCCCCAAACGAATCACCCGGCAGGGTGATTTTTCGCGTTATAATGCGCGGCTGAGCGGCGGGCAACGACGCGAAAGTGGCGGAATTGGTAGACGCGCTGGATTTAGGATCCAGTGGGGCAACCCGTGAGAGTTCGAGTCTCTTCTTTCGCACCATCTTCCCCGGTACAAGCGTTAATTAACTACCCGATCACGGCAGACAGCATCGATCGGGTGGCAAAAGGGCAGGACTACATGCAGGTTACAGTTGAATCAACAGGCGCGCTCGAACGCTGCATGCGGGTTGAGTTGCCTGCTGAGCGCATAGACAATGAAGTGGAAAGTCGCCTGAAGCGAGTCGCGAAGACGGCCAAGATTAAGGGTTATCGTCCAGGCAAAGTGCCACCCAATGTCATTCGAAAACACTACGGGTGGTCGGCCAGAGCTATCGCGACGCGGTGCAACAGGAGAATCTCAGTCCGGCGGCGCAGCCGCATATCGAGCCTGATGTATCGGGCCAGGATAAGACATTCGCCTATACGGCCACCTTCGAGGTGATGCCGGAAGTCAGCCTGAAGGGGCTGGACAAGATCGAGATCAATGTACCCGAGGTCACGCTCAATGAGTCGGATTGTGATGCCATGCTGGATAATCTGCGGCGTCAGAAAGCCGAATGGGTCGCCGCTGAGCGCGAATCGGCCAAAGGCGATCGTGTCATTGTCGATTTTGACGGCAAACTCAAAGGCGAAAGTTTTCCAGGCGGCACCGGCTCGGAAGTGCCGATCGAACTGGGCGCGGGCGCCATGCTGCCGGAATTCGAGGACGCGCTTTACGCAGTGAGTGCCGGCGATGAAAAAATCTTCAAAGTGAAATTTCCAAAGGAATACCAGGCGGAAGATCTGCAGGGCAAGAAAGTCGAGTTTTCGGTCAAGGTGCATCGAGTGGAAGCGCAGGATTTGCCACCGCTGGATGACAGCCTGGCGGAGGCCTACGGCGTGGCAGAAGGTGGTCTTGAGAAGCTCAAGACCGATATCCGCGAGAACCTGGACCGCGAATGGCAGCAAAAAGTGCGCGGCGACGTACGCGAACAGGCGATGAACGGCCTGCTAGAGGCAAACCCGTTTGAAGTGCCGGAGTCCATGATCGGGCAAGAGGCTCACTCGATGCAGCATGAGGCGATGCGCCAATACGGCATCGAAGACCACGATCAGGCGCCACCGATCGACAATTTCACTGAAGCCGCGAAGAAGCGCGTACAGCTGACATTCCTGATTCGGCAACTGATTGACGATAACGACATTCAGGTCGATGCAGACCGCCTCAAAGTGCGCGTTGAGCAGCTTTGCGCAACTTACGAAAATTCTGCGGAAATGGTTGCAAATTACATGGCTAACCCTCAGTTCATGTCCCAGATCGAACCCATGGTGATGGAAGACCAGGCCGTGGACTGGATTGTCGAGCACGGCAAAGAAAAGAAAAGAACGATCGACTTCAAAGATTATATGACGCCATCGGCATAGAATAAGGGCATATCGCATGACAACAGGAAATTCCATGAGCACCACAGCACTGAATCCCACAGCATTGAATCTAGTTCCCATGGTGGTCGAGCAAACCGCGCGCGGCGAACGCGCCTACGATATCTATTCGCGCCTGCTGAAAGATCGTCTGATATTCATCGTGGGCCCGGTAGAAGACCAGATGGCCAACCTGATCGTGGCGCAGCTCCTGTACCTCGAATCAGACAATCCCGACAAAGATATCCAGCTCTATATCAATTCGCCCGGCGGCGCAGTGACCTCCGGCCTGTCGATTTATGACACGATGCAGTTTGTCAGTTGCGATGTATCCACCATTTGTGTGGGGCAGGCGGCCAGCATGGGCGCGTTGCTGCTCGGTGGCGGCGCAAAGGGCAAACGCTACGCATTGCCACATTCACGCATCATGGTTCACCAGCCCAGTGCCGGCTACCAGGGCCAGGTGACCGATATCGATATCCATGCCAGAGAGGTATTGGAGATCAAACGGCGCCTGAACGAGATCATGGCCAAGAGTTGCGGGCAAAGCGTCGACACCATCGAAAGGGACCTCGAAAGGGACAACTTCATGAGCGCTGAGGCTGCCGCCAAATATGGCCTGATTGACACGGTGCTTGACAACCGCGCAGAGATGACCGCATCCTCAAAGAAAGATTCCAAGTAAAATCAGAGACTTAGGTTCAGGAATCTTCACTAATGAGACATGGGACTTTGCACCCTCCGAAGGTGCGTGTTATATACACTTTGAGTCGTAACAGACTGATTTTTGGTAGCAGAGGCAAGACCTGATGAGCGATGACTCGCGCGGTAAAAATGAGGACGGCAAGCTCCTGTATTGCTCTTTTTGCGGCAAAAGCCAGCATGAAGTTCGCAAGCTGATTGCGGGCCCGTCCGTCTTTATCTGTGACGAATGTGTCGAGTTGTGCAAAGACATCATTCGCGAAGAGCTTGAAGATTCAGGCGAGCCCGGGCAGGAAAAGCTGCCCAAGCCGCACGAGATCAAAGCCATTCTCGATGAGTACGTCATCGGCCAGCAGCGGGCCAAGAAGGTCCTGTCGGTCGCTGTCTACAACCACTACAAACGACTGGACGATCGTGCCAGCGACCGTAAAGACGATATCGAGCTCGCGAAAAGCAATATTCT
>QIHS01000066.1 GCA_003229095.1 Woeseia sp.
GGCATGGCGACATCCATTCAGTGCGGCGTCAGGTCTGTAGCGCGGCAAACCGACGGCATATTGCTGATGCTTGCGGATCAACCATTGATCACCACTGATCACCTGGCATCGCTGGCGCAGGCCTGGCGGAAAAAACCTGACTCGATTGTTGCGAGTCAGTATGCGGGGATTGCAGGAGCCCCGGTCATCTTTCCTCGCAACGACTTTGCAAAGCTGCTCGAACTGGAAGGAGATCGCGGCGCTAGATCAGTGCTTGAGAAGAACAAAAACCGGCTGCTTACGATCAAATTCGAAGACGCGGCAATCGACATCGACCGTCCGGAAGATTTGGCCCGGCTCTGACCTGGCCCCAATTATTCGGGCCCTAATTATTCGGGCTCTGACCCGGCTATTGGGCGTGGCTGGCGCAGCGTTCACAGTTTACCCAGCCGGAATGCCCTTCGACATAGTGTTCTTTTTTCCAGATAGGCAGGCGATGTTTGACCTGATCGATAATATAGCGACAAGCAGCGAACGCCTCATCCCTGTGAGCAGACGTAACGCCTACCCACACCGCACACTCACCGATCTCCAGCAAACCCGAGCGATGTACACAACGCGCACGAAGAATCGGATATTTTTCCACTGCCTCATCGATGACATTTTGACCCTCGGTGATCGCAACCGGCTCGTAGACTTCGTATTCCAGCCGCAGAACTTCCTGGCCTTCGTTGAGATCCCGAATCCAGCCTTCAAAGCTGACGTAAGCGCCGGCCGCGCGATTCGTTAGCTGCGTACGGAGTTCGTCCGGCCGAATTTCGCCGGACGTAATTTGCATGACCTTATCCACCGGCAACAGGCGGAAAAAGCAATACAGTGTCGCCGTCCCTGACAACCGAATCCCAGTCTGCCATTTCGTCATTGATCGCGACTTTGCAATGGCCAAGTGGTTCTGATGAACCATGTCGGTGTTGCAAAGCCCGGAACACGTCGCCCGCGTTGCTGACATCAATATCGAGTACTTCCTCTCCCGTGCCGGCGTTCTCTCGAAATCCGGCGAAGTATCGAATAGTCACGCGCTTGCTCATGACGACAACTTTATGCCGGTGCCGGCAAGATCAGCGGGCGAATTGACGTTGTGCAATGCATCGGAATTTGGCTGCTTCAGTAAATGCGTTGCTGAATTGATCAGGATTTTTCGCGGGCAGCTGAATCCCCTGGCGACGAAGTCATCAATGGTTTCCCGCATATCGGGCCGGTAAATCGCACACAGCGGTTCGGGAAGGTCGTCGCGGACGCTGCGGTAGGCAGTCGCCAAATGTTCAGCGGAAGCCTGTTCAAGCAGGAATTGAATTGTTCTTTCATCAACATTCGGCAAATCACAAGCAAGCACCAGCCAACTCACCGACGGATTCCCATCCATCGCCGAGAGAATACCGGCAATCGGACCCAGGTTTTCATACCTGTCGACAATCTGCGCAAATCTTCGCCGCAACGGATCGTTGGACTGGTCCGGGCGAGTCGAAACGAATACCCGCTCAACTTGAGCATCGAGCAGCGCAACAGTTCGCGCCAGTTGCGTCTCGCCGCCCAGTGTTAGTGATGCCTTATCAGTGCCCATTCTCGAACTCTTGCCGCCGGCAAGAACAAGACCCCAAACTTTTTCAGGTACCGTCATGAGAAAAATCCTGCTTGCCGCCGGTTTTTGCAATCAAACGCGTTTCACGAATAACGATGTCATGCGACAGCGCTTTGCACATATCGTATATCGTGAGCGCGGCGACGCTGGCGCCGGTAAGCGCTTCCATTTCCACGCCGGTTCGATGATGAACTTTGCAAACACAATTGATGACGACCCGCTGTAACTCATCCAGTTCGATTGTGACCTTGCAATTGTTGAGTCCAAGCGGATGGCAAAAAGGGATCAGCTCGTGAGTACGTTTTGCCGCCATAACGCCCGCAATAATAGCGGTCGCAAACACCGGGCCTTTCGCCGTTTCGATATCCCCTGCCGAAAAACGGCTGGCGACATCGGCCGGAAACTCGACGATCGTGCGCGCGTGTGCTTCGCGATCAGTAATTTTCTTGCCACTGACGTCCACCATCGTCGGTTGGTTCTTCTCATCAACATGACTTAACTTTTCCGCCATCGCTAGCCGCCCATCCGGTACATTTCGACTCTATTCAACAAAGGTTTCTCAACTGGCTCAGGCTTGCGTATTTCGCTGTATCGATCGCTGCGCCGCAGCCAGACCTGTTGCAACAATTCGGCAATCGCCGCGTTATCGGCGCCGTCCCTCAGCGGCGCCTTGAGGTCGGTGCCGTTGGTCGCAAAAAGACAAGTATAAAGCGTGCCGTCAGCCGACAGGCGCGCACGACTGCAACTTCCGCAAAACGGTTCAGTCACAGACGAGATAAATCCCAGTTCGCCTTTTCCGTCCAGGTATTGATAGCGGCTGGCAACTTCGCCCGGATAATTCCTGTCGACCGCACGAACCGGCCAGCGGGCATGAATCAGTTCGAGCAGATCTTTGGAAGGCACAACCTGTTCCATCGACCATCCGTTGCGGCTTCCGACATCCATGAATTCAATCAATCGCACGATATGCCCGGTGCCGCGAAAGTGATCTAACAAATCAATCACAGTATGATCGTTGACACCGCGCTGGACCACAACATTGATCTTGATCGGCGTAAGCCCCGCCTTTTCCGCCGCCTCGATGCCCTGGAGCACTTTTTCCACGTTGCCGCGATTACCACTCATCGTGCTGAATATTTTTTCGTCAAGGCTGTCGAGGCTGATCGTCACGCGCTGTAGTCCCGCATCAGCCAATGCATTCGCGATAGGGGCCAGCAATACCGCGTTGGTGGTCAGCGCCAAATCATCTACGCCCGGCAACTGGCCCAAACGCGCTACAAGATCCACAACTTTCTTATCAAGCAGCGGTTCTCCACCGGTGAGGCGTAATTTTGTTACGCCCAAATCAACAGCAATCGACGCGATTGTCATTATTTCGTCATGACTCAGGCGTGCCGATTTCGACAGGAATTGATAAACCTCGTTGTACTGACTTTCCGGCATGCAATAAGGGCAGCGGAAATTGCACTGGTCCAGAAGCGAGATTCGAAGATCCTGCATTGGTCGGCCGAGCGTGTCCGCAACAGCGTTTCTGTGGCTCTGCCTGATTTCCTGATCCTCCGTATCCATAGGCGAATTCTGCCCGATATCAAGCTGCACCGTAACCACCGGGAACAGCTAATTTCAATAGCGAGCGCAATAGTGGCCTCGCCGGCTGATTGTTGTACGCCATAACGGCGCTCGCTATACTGCTGTCGCTCACTTGGCTCGCCAAACTGGATCCTGCCCGGAAAATGGCAATAATCGGTCCATAGTCCGGGCAAGAGATTCCAGGCGACAGGCAGTCGCCGCAAAACGGATGGCTAAATGAACATCAATTTCACAGAAGAAGAGATCGCTTTTCGCGAGGAAATCAGACATTTTCTTGCGGAGGAATATCCAGCTGATATTCGTCGCAAACGAGATGAAGGCATTGAGCTTACGCCTGAGGACACAATCCGCTGGCAAAAGACGCTGCACAAGCGAGGTTGGTTCGCGGTCAACTGGCCGGTCGAACACGGTGGCACCGGTTGGACGCCCGTACAAAATTATATTTTTGCCAACGAAATGGCCAGAGCGAATACGCCAATTCTAATTCCTTTCGGCTTCAAAATGGTTGGGCCAATCATCTACACCTTCGGCAGTGAAGAGCAAAAACAACGATTCCTGCCGGACATACTTGAAAGCAATGTCTGGTGGTGCCAGGGTTATTCCGAGCCTGGTGCAGGTTCCGATCTCGCCTCACTGAAAACGAAAGCCGATCGCGGTAGTGACGGCGATGGCGATCACTACGTTGTTAACGGCACCAAGACGTGGACAACGCTTGGACAGTTCGCAGACTGGATTTTTTGCCTCGTTCGCACCAGTTCGGATGTTGCCCGCAAACAAGAAGGTATCAGCTTCATTCTTATCGACATGCGAACATCTGGCGTTACGGTAAAACCCATTATCACGATTGAGGGTGATCATGAAGTCAACGAAATTCACTTCGATAACGTGCGGGTGCCCGCCGAGAATCTGGTTGGTGAAGAAGGCAGGGGCTGGACCTACGGCAAGGTGCTGTTACAGCATGAACGTCTGAATGTTGCCGGTGTTGCCAGTTCGCAATATCGACTTAATCGGCTCAAGGAAACCGCTGCGCTTTCCGTTCACGGCGGCCAACCCCTGATCGAAAATCATAATTTTGCGCGGAAAATCGCAACGCTGGAAATCGAGCTCAAGGGGCTTGAATACACCGAACTTCGGACGCTGGCCTCTATTGCGACCAGCGATGCGCCTGGACCGGAGTCTTCATACCTCAAGATCCTGGGCACAGAGATACAACAAAGCCTGGACGCGCTGATGATGGAGGCTGCCGGGTACTACGCGTTGCCCTATGTGCCAACTCAGTATGACCTGGACTACCCGGACGACGACAGAATCGGTGTCGGTGCCCAGACCAAAACGTCTTTGCGCTATTTCAACAATCGAAAAGCTTCAATTTATGGCGGTTCGAATGAAATTCAGAAAAACATTATCGCCAAGCATGTATTGGGTCTGTAGCCCGAACCAAGGACTCTGAGCAAATGGATTTTTCGCTAAGTGAAGAACAGACGATGCTTTCCGACAGCATCGCACGCTTTATCAATACTGATTACGACTTTGAAAAACGCCAGGCAATTGCGGCAAGCGACGCCGGCTTCAGCAGCGAAATGTGGCAGACATTTGCCGAATTGGGCTGGACAGCGGTGCCATTCAGTGAAGCCGATGGCGGGCTCGACGGTGGACCGGTTGAGTTAATGCTGGTGATGGAGCAGTTTGGTCGAGGACTGGTTGTTGAGCCTTACCTCGCCAATATCGTACTCGCAGGTGGTGTCCTCAAGCGGGTTGCAAACACCACCCAAAAGTCACAATGGTTATCACCTATTATCGAGGGAAAATTGCACGCCGCGCTCGCGTTTGCCGAACCGCAGAGTCGATTCAATCTCGCGGACATTGCAACGACGGCCAGCAAAGACGGCGACAGTTACGTTCTCAACGGCCGCAAGGCATTCGTGCTGAATGGAAACAGTGCTGATATGTTGATTATTCCTGCGCGAACATCCGGCGATCGTATGGACGAATCCGGCATCACCCTGTTTGCCGTGCCTGCAGACACGCCCGGCCTTCGCCGGCAGGCGTATGCCACTGTCGATGGCCTGCACGCTGCGGAAGTCATCCTTGAAGACATTCGTGTCGACGCTGACAACGTTCTCGGCGAGCCAGAACAAGGCTACGCGACGTTAGCCAGCGTCATTGACGAAGCGACGCTTGCTATCTGCGCAGAGGCAATGGGCATAGCGCAAACGATGCAGGACAAGACCGTTGAGTACGCAAAAATACGCATGCAGTTCGGTGTGCCGATCAGCAGCTTTCAGGCCCTGCAACACCGCATGGTCGATACGGCAATGCTGTGTGAACAAAGCCGATCCCTGCTCTATTGGTGCGTCATGTTAAATGTCGCGGAAGATGCAGGCGCAAGCAGAGCGATCAGTGCACTGAAATATCAAATCGGCTCAGCTGGCATCAAAGTTGGCCGGGAAGCGGTACAAATTCACGGCGGCATGGGTGTTACCTGGGAACTCGACGTCGCGCATTATTTCAAGAGACTCACCGCCATCGACGTGATGTTCGGCAACGCCGATTATCATCTCGACAGGTTTATCGCTCTTGAATGACTGGCAGCCCTCAGGCGTCATCACGGTAACCACCGATTTCGGTCACAAGGGGCCATTCGCCGCCGTAATGACCGGCGTTATCGTGACAAGATTTCGCGAGGCAACCGTCATCGATCTCGCACACGATATTCCGGCACACTGGCCGCCCGAAGCAGGCTTTTGGCTTAGCCGTTCTTATCGCTTTTTCCCCGTTGGTACGGTACATATCGCTATCGTCGATCCTGGCGTTGGAACCGAACGAGAAATTCTGCTGGTGTTGAAAGACGGACACGTATTCATCGCCCCCGACAACGGCTTGCTTGCACCGCTGCTCGAAAATGCGGACAGGATTTGCAGGCTCGATATGGAATCGCTTGGCAAAATCAGTCTTGGGACACCCAGCCCGACGTTTCATGGCCGCGATATTTTTGCCCCGGTCGCGGCCGAACTGGCGGCCGGCAGAATCACTATCGACGATGTCGGCATTCCGACCGACGACTGGACGCCAGGCTGGCTCGAAGACCCCATCATTGCAGGTGGTCGGGTCACTGGCAGCGTCCTGACCGTCGATGCGTTCGGCAATCTGATCAGCAATATCGATGCATCGCTGATCGAGGATTTTGTCAACCCGATCGTCGCGATTGCCGGTCAGCACATTGAAATGAAAACGACCTATGGTCGTGC
This sequence comes from Woeseia sp., assembly GCA_003229095.1. Lineage (GTDB taxonomy): Bacteria > Pseudomonadota > Gammaproteobacteria > Steroidobacterales > Woeseiaceae > SZUA-117. The sequence goes on from QIHS01000066.1 coordinate 6,457, forward strand.
CAGTCCCGGTGAATACCTGGCGCTCATCAATTCATTTGGCGTGGTTGAAATCGCCCGGGCAGAGGACAATGCTGCGAACGGGCTCGGCTGCGAACGTGGTGCGCCGGTCGTTGTCAGTGATTCCGGGGACTAATTCCGGGGAGTTATCTGCCCGAAAGCGCCTGTTTTTCGATCTTGGCCCAACTATCCCTCAACGTAACAATCCGGTTAAACACGGGCTTTTCCGCGCTGTGATCGCATGAATCCGGGCAAAAATACCCCAGCCGTTCAAATTGATACGCCTTGTCGGCAGTAGCGAGAGAAGGCTCAAGGCGGGCGGCAACAATGTTCAGCGAATCCGGGTTGACGTTGTCCGATACGTTCTCGAAGGATGCCGGATCGGGCACTGTGAACAGGCGGTCGTAGAGCCGAACTTCTGCATCAATCGCGTGCCTGGCGGAAACCCAATGAATCGTGCCTTTGACTTTTCTGTCGCTGTTGCCGCT
>QIHS01000500.1 GCA_003229095.1 Woeseia sp.
TATCCCGTTCCCGCTCTCGCTGCCTCTGAGCGGCGCGGTAGCAGCACATCTGGTTCTGGCGAAAGGGCTCGGTAATACGGCGATAAAAGGGATCGCTGCAGTATTCGTGCTGTTGTTGCTTGCGATGGTGTTGCAAGCATCGTCCGTCCAGATCGTCGCCAGTGCCATGATCGTGTGGCTGCCGGTGATGTTGTTGGCAGCTCTGGTTAGACATTGGCGCTCTGTAACGCTGGCAATGCAGGTTTCTGTCATTGCAGCAATAGCAGGTGTGCTGGCATTTTTTATGATCCATGGGGATCCGGCGATTTTCTGGAACGCAGTCGTCACTGATTCCATGGCGAGTTTTAGAGAAATCGGTGCAACGGACTACGCTAATTGGCTGGATGCGTCCCGGGAAATGATAGTTCCGCAGATGTCCATGGTATTCGTGTTCGTTAGCTGGACCATGGTGACGGTTGCTTTGTTCTTCGGCTATAGAATTTTCCAGAGCCTGCCCGAAAAATCGGCCGTTTTCGGTCGGTTTTGTGACCTGAAACTGGGTCGTGTGCTGGCGATGGTGCTGGCGGCGGCTTCGGTGATTGCAGTACTGGCCGGTTCGAACTGGCTGCTGAATATAGCGCTAATGATATTTTTCGCGTTTTATTTACAAGGTCTTTCGGTCGTGCATTGGCTGCGAACCGAAAAGTCAATGCCGGTCTTCGTATTGATCGCAACCTATGTATTATTGATACCGCAGCCCTTATTGGTGCTGACAGTGCTGGCAATTCTGGGATATCTCGACGCTTGGTTTGATATTCGCGCCCGGCTCATCGCGAAACAGGCCTGATCGGTCTGGACCGTAGTGAATCTAGTGAAACAAGTGAATGTAATGAAACAAGTAAAACGTAACAACAACAGGATTTAGGATATGAACGTCATTTTGTTGGATAAAGTTGAAAATCTTGGTGATATCGGCGACATGGTCAATGTCAAACCCGGTTATGGCCGAAATTACCTCTTGCCGAAAGGCAAAGCAGCGCTCGCGACGCAACAAAACATCGCCGAGTTCGAAGCTCGGCGTTCGGGTCTCGAAAAAGCCGCTGCAGAAGAGCTGGCCAGCGCCAGATCGCGCGCCGGTCTGATCGAAGGTATGGACCTCGTGATCTCGGCCAATGTCGGCGCAGAGGGCAAGCTTTTCGGCTCCGTCGGCCCGATTGACATTGCGGATGCATTCGAGAAAGTGGGCGTGGAGGTGGCGCGTGCTGAAGTTCGCATGCCTGATGGTCCTATTCATGAAACCGGCGAATTCAGCATCGGATTACATCTGCACACGGATGTGAATGTCGACATAAACCTCAAAGTCGTCGCCGAAGAATAAAGCGTAATCGAACTGTGGTACGGTAATAGGCCGTGCCTGAAAAGCCACTCAGCGTCGCAAAGATGCACCGTGGCAGGTCGTGTGTCGTAGCGAAATGTCCGGAGAGACAGGTCTGAGTGGTTACAGCAATGGATGACGGAGTATTGATCGATGCCAGCGAGCGTCGGCTTACGATGCCACCGAATTCCATCGAGGCTGAGCAGTCATTGCTCGGTGGTCTCATGCAGGACAACGAAGCCTGGGACAAGGTGGCCGACGTGATCGTTGCACATGATTTCTATCGCAAGGATCATCGCCTGATCTTCTCTTCAATTGCCGCATTGGCAGAAGACGGTCATCCTTGTGATGTCGTGACGGTTTCAGAACATCTGGGCAACCGTAACGAGCTCGATCAGGCGGGTGGCCTCGAATACCTGGCCACACTCACCAATGAAACACCGGGTGCGGCCAACGCCAGGGCATACGCACAGATTCTTCGTGAACGTTCCACGCTTCGCTCTTTGATCACGGCTGGCAACGAAATCAGCGGTAATGCTTATACGCCCGACGGACGAACAGCTTCAGAGCTGGTCGACGAGGCTGAACGGATGGTATTCGAGATCGCGGAGAAGGGCTCGCGCGCCTGAGGCTGTAGATCGCATCGACGTTCTGCACCAATCAGACGGCGACATCACCGGCATTCCGACCGGCTTTAGTGCTTTCGACAAACTGACCGCGGGTCTTCAGCCGGGCGACCTTGTCATCATTGCCGGTCGGCCGTCGATGGGCAAAACCACGCTTGCGATCAATATTGCTGAAAATGCGGCCATCGGTGCACGCATTCCGACGGCGGTGTTTTCCATGGAGATGCCGTCACAACAACTGGCGTTTCGTATGATTTCGTCGCTGGGTCGGGTAGACCAGACGCACCTGCGAACCGGCAATTTTCCAGACGAAGACTGGTCACGAATCAATACCGCTGTGCAACTAATGTCGGATGCACCCATTTACATTGACGATTCCCCGGCATTGTCGCCAACGGACATTCGGGCCCGGGCACGGCGACTCAAGCGTGAAGCGAATCTGGGTTTGATCGTGCTGGACTACCTGCAGTTGATGCAGGTGCACGGCAATAAAGAAAACAGGGCCACGGAAATATCGGAGATTTCCCGGTCACTGAAAGCACTCGCCAAAGAACTGAATTTGCCGATTATTGCCTTGTCGCAGCTGAATCGAAGCGTTGAGCAGCGACAGGATAAACGACCGGTCATGTCGGATCTTCGTGAATCAGGCGCCATCGAACAGGATGCCGACATCATCGTCTTCATTTATCGCGAAGAAGTCTACAATCCGGATACGCCGCGCAAGGGCATTGCGGATATCACCATCGCAAAACAACGTAACGGGCCGATCGGTGATTTCCCGCTAACATTCGTTGGACGATTCACCAAGTTCGAGAACTATGTGTCGGATTCCTATGCGGATGAGACGTTTCAGTGACCTTCGGCGCTCGCGCGCGCATCCGTCTCAGCGCGGTCAAACACAACTTCCAGCTCATTAAAGACAAGTCACCCGGAACGCGGGTAATGGCGGTTGTTAAAGGCAATGCTTATGGACACGGCATCGTGCCTGTCGCGCGGACGCTCAAGGATGCAGACTGTTTCGCAATCGCCCGGTTAAGCGAGGCAAAGGCGTTGCGCGACGCCGGAATCGACAAACCACTAACACTGCTAGGCGGCGTTCTATCCCGGGACGATTTGTCACGCGCGATCGCACTCGGTGTCGAGGTCTGCGTACACAACGAAGAGCAAATTCGCTGGCTGGAGGATTGCAGAGGCTCGGCGGGAACAGTCTGGCTGAAGATCGACACCGGCATGAATCGACTTGGGTTTCGGGCTGAAGTCGCGACGGATGTTATCACGAGGCTGCGCCGATGTGTTGCAGTCACCGACCTTCGCCTGATGACACATTTTGCCAATGCGGATGATCCGGGCGACGACACGACACAACGGCAGATCGACAAATTCCTGCAGGTTGCAGCTGACTTTGACGGCGATATCAGCATTGCCAATTCTGCGGCGTTGCTTGGTTTTGCAAGTGCGCTGAGTCAATTCTCGGACGCAAGTGGCGTCGACAGATTGTGGATCCGTCCAGGCATTGCCTTGTATGGCGTCTCGCCGCTGCACGGTCGCACGGGAGCAGAGCTCGGTCTGCAGGCGGCCATGCAGTTCGAGTCACGACTGGTCGCTGTTAAACCCGTGCGTAGTGGTGATTGCGTTGGCTACGGCGGCGCCTGGCATGCAACACATGACAGCGTGATTGGCGTTGTATCGGTGGGTTACGGTGATGGTTACACGCGCTACATTCCTGCCGGAACGCCGCTGCTGATCAACGGGCGGATGGTGCCAGTGGTCGGGCGAATTTCCATGGACCTCACCACAGTGGATCTGGGTGAATGCGCATCAGACCGATCTGGAGACCGGGTCATTCTGTGGGGCACAGATTTGCCGGTCGAGTCAATTGCCGAACATGCTGGTACAGTGGCCTATCAACTGGTCACCGGCGTTACACATCGGGAAGCGCCGGTGTTCGATCAGTAGTCCGGGCCAGGCTAACTAAGAAAGAATCCCATTTTAACACCAGCCAGCTGCACGACATCATTGTCCGCCAGCTTGCGGGCCGGTGCGCCTATCGGCTGGCCATTCACCAGGGGATAGTTGCCTTCTTCGCCACTTTCCACATGCACGATGAAGTATCCCTCGGCACGACGTGTGATGGCGGCGACCTGTACACCGGGTCGTCCGAGTGTTGTCAGGGCTTTGGTCAATTCAAGTTCGCGGCCGGCGAACGAACCGCTCAATACCTGCAGTTTGCCCAGCGGTAGCGCAGTCGGGGCATTTACGGGATCGACGCCAAACGATGTTTCTGTATGTGCAGCAGGCTCAGGTGTTACGGAATCGACGCGTTGAGGAGGCGCTTTGGGTTCTGGCACATCGACTTTCATATCGTCGCGGGCATCACTATGGTCTATATTGGCTGCCGGTTCGACGCTGGCCGCGATTTCGGCGGCCTTCTCGGCAGCAGCCAGTTGTTCGGCGTTTTGCAGTCCGGCCGGAATGACCATGGTTTTTTCGAATTCGTCTTGTTCCGATTCATTAGTGTGCTCATCAGAAAAGCGCAACTGATGATGGCCAATGGTGATCACATCGCCATTTTGCAGCGCGTGTTTCTTGATCAGCTTGCCATTAACGTACGTTCCGTTTGTGCTGTTGAGGTCTTCGAGGAACGAGTCGTTAAGAATGTTAATGATGAGCGAGTGATGCCCGCTGACCGCAGGGTTATCGATGCGTACATCATTATCCGGAAGGCGACCAATCGTATACCGCTCTTTCGACATGTTGTACTCAGCCAATACCTGGCCGTCCAGACTCAGGATTAATCGTGCCATATCAGTTTTATCGCTCTAGTAAGACTGTGTTCATTGCAGGGCATCAAAAGCGATCCCCTGTCTCCCAAATCAACGCAAAATCCAATCAGCCGAACATGCTCGTCAATCGCGAAAGCAAACTCTTTTTCACTGCAAAGGAATCGATAACCTGTGCCAGCATTACCGACACATTGTCCCTGCCTCCATGATCGTTCGCCAGCTTAACCAACTGTTGACCAACCACATCAAGGCTAGCATTAAACGTGCTGATAGTTAAGTGAATATCCTCATCTTCGACCATGTCCGAGAGGCCATCTGAGCAAAGCAGATAGATATCGCCTGGTAAGACATCGTATTCCTGCACTTCGACATCGACCGTTGGTTCGACGCCGAGCGCGCGGGTGACGTAATTTCGGTTGGTGGATCGCTGTGCCTCTTCCTCGGAATAAAACCCTCGGTCGACGAGTTCCTGCAGCAATGAGTGATCCATTGTCAGTTGCTCAAATTTTTCATCACGCAAACGATAAGCACGGGAATCGCCGACATGCGCAAGTGAGATCTTGTTGTCGTAAAACATGGCAGCAACCAGCGTTGTACCCATGCCCTCGCAGTGGGTCTGGCTTTGAGCGGTCTGAAAAATTATTTTGTTGGATCTGGCGACCGCGTCGCGAAGGACGATCGTCTGGCGCATGAGTCCGGTTGTCGGATCAACTTCATTGCGGTCTTCGCGCACTGCGCCTTCTGCGGCGAGTTCTGAGATGGTCTGTACAGCGATGCCACTTGCGACTTCACCGGCGTTGTAGCCACCCATACCATCGGCCAGCACCATCATGGCACTGTCACCGTCGGTGCCAATGGCATCTTCATTGTGCTCGCGGACCTTGCCGGTATCGGTAATTTCGGCAAATTGGAATTTTCCACGCAAGATTTTGTTTTTATTCATTCTTGTCAGGCTCAGGACGCGTATCTGGCACAATTGCGCAGGGCGATTGCCATTTCTCCGCCATTGCTAAAGCGATCTTCAGGTCGTTTAGCCAGGGCTTTGAACAAGACAGTATCAACGCTCGGCGGTACGCCCGGTCGCCTATTTGAAACCGGTGCGGGATCCGCCGTCGTGATTTTTGTCATTAACACGGCAATGTTAGTTGCTTTAAATGGTACCTCACCTACCAGCAGCTCATATAGCGTAACACCTAGCGAGAATAAGTCCGAGTGCCCCGTTAAAATATCGGCAGTAAGCTGTTCGGGGGCCATGTACATCGGCGTGCCGAGTACGATACCGGTCTTGGTTCGATTATTATCGGTCAGCCTTGCGACACCAAAGTCGCTGATCTTCAGCAGATCCTGACGCAGGCTGTAAAGCAGATTGGCCGGCTTGATGTCTCGATGGATAACACCCTGGTTGTGTGCATAGTCAAGCGCGTCGGCGGTTCTGGCGCACAGCTCAAGTGCTTTATTGGGCGCCAGCAGCTTCTTGGGGTCGGTGAACTGGGTCAACGGGACGCTTTGCAGGTATTCCATTGCAATATAGGCGAGCTGTTTGTCCTCACCACAGTCGTAAACAGTAATGATGTTCGGGTGCGTCAGTCTGCCGGCCGATTCTGCTTCGCGGAAGAACCGCAGTCGTGCCTCTTCCAGTTCTTCGTCTTCGAATTCCTTCTCGATAGGGATGAGTTTTAGCGCCACAGCGCGGTTGATGCGGGGGTCACGAGCCAGGTAAACAGCACCCATGGCACCTTGTCCCAGCTTGCGCTCGATGACATATCGACCCAGTCGCTGCGGCGTTCCTTTGCGGCCGCCCAGGGAGAAATTGTTGGTCGTTTGCGTGGCCCCCTGGGTGTTCTTCATCCACTGTATAACCGCTTCTGCGCGCTCGGGTTTGGCCTGTTCTTCAAATGCGAGCGACAGCTTATACATTGCCGAGGCAAGCGGTTCAGTCACCTCGCAACGGCGGAATTCTGCAAAGGCGGGTTCCAGTCGCCCGGCGGACAAAAAATCACTACCGCGTTTGAACGCGAACACTGCCGCCTTCTTGACTTCGCCGGCCAGCCACCAGCTCAGGATCGAGGCGCCCAGGAAAATGATTGCCGCACGACCGAGATCAAGGCGCAGACGGCCGATCAGCAAGAACAAGCCTTCTATAAGGATGACACTCAGGATTACGATAGTGGCGAGCAGGAGGATGTCACGCCGATTTCGTGATGGCAGGAACAGCGCGGCGACAATGGCGAGCAATGCCGGTGCCAGCCATTCGATCGCCCGCAACCAGGCGGGTGCGATCACGGTTTGGCCCTGCTCGACATCGGCGAGCAATTGCGCCGTAACCTCAGACGGGGTGACGAACTGGCCCGATGGAAGTACCGCGTCCGCACCGATGAGTTGCGGGGCTGCATCCAGCAGGACGGTTTTGCCGTCAAAGACTGAGACATTGAAACCCGCACTCAAAACGTCATTGGCATCCAGATGATCGATCGGCGCGTAGTTGGTCAGGAATATTTTCGTATCTGCCACCGATACACGCGGATCCGCGGAATAGTCGGACGCTGCAAGGGCGACAGCGAGCGGTAATGAAGGGGACATCGTGCCGCCCTGCAGCTGCCACATGATGGATTCTCTGAGGATGCCATCCGAGTCCGGTCGCAATCTGAGAACGCCAGCCCCAATCGCAACATCCGCCAGGCGGTGATCAGAGGGCACAAACACCGGTGTAGCCCCGCTTAGCAGAGTGCTCCAGCCGGGCAATTCCTCTGTGGGCCCGATTTCCGGCAAATCCGCCAGAACGAGTCTTTTAACTCTTTGATTATTAAAGAGTTCAACAAGGTTCCCGTACTCTGAGAGCACTTCGTCGCGGGTTTTGCGGGCCGGGTTAATACTGACAATGACCGCATTTTCAAGTGGCGAGCTGCGGACGCTGGTTGCAAATTTGTCATAGACGAAGCGGTCTGCGGCAATGAACCACGGGGCTGCGGGTCCATAGATCAACACCAGCAAGATGCTGACGAAACCGAGGACAACCAAGCGGTCACGATGTTCTTTTCGTTGGTTCAATGGATCGCTTCTCTACATAACGTGGCGAGTATAGAAAAGAGCAAGCGTTTTTAATGAGATACGGTCGGCATTTTTAACGGCTTGTTGGCGCTGGAAGCGGTGCTAGAATTGGGATTGTGCTCTGCGACAAGTCTGGTCGCGGTCACAGAATTTAAATTTCCGTTTCGGTAAATTAAATGTAACATTGTTTTGAGGAATTTGGCCCGATGGCTCGAGCAAAAACTGCCTATGTTTGCAGGGAATGTGGCGCACACGCCGTGAAATGGCAGGGCCAGTGCCCGGATTGTGACGCGTGGAATACGCTGACACAGACGACCGTGTCGTCAAGCCCGGCGTCGCGACAGCAGGGGCCGGAGCCTGCTGTGCTGGAATCGTTGGGTGAGGAGACCGGTCTGCGCTACCCGACCGGATTCAGCGAGTTCGATCGTGTTCTGGGTGGCGGGCTGGTGCCTGGCTCAGTGGTCCTGCTTGGCGGCGATCCGGGTGTTGGCAAGTCGACGTTGCTGCAGCAGGTCGCTGCCCAGCTGCCCGCCGAACTGCAAACCTGTTATGCGACCGGCGAAGAATCCTTGCATCAGATTGCACAACGCTCGCATCGACTCGGTCTTGACAGTCCATCGTTGCATCTCCTATCTGACTCGTCTTTGGACAACATTTTGCAGCAGGCCCAGGCTACCGAGGCGCGAGTATTGGTGATCGATTCGATTCAGACCTTGTCCAGTGAAGATGTACCGTCTGCGCCCGGCTCCGTATCGCAACTGCGCGAGTGCGTCAGCCGCATTGTCAATTTCGCCAAGCAAAAAGAAGTGTCGGTATTCCTGATCGGGCACGTGACCAAGGAGGGCGCTATCGCGGGCCCACAGCACATGGTGGATACCGTCTTGTATTTTGAGACCGATCCGGGCAGCCGTTACACCATCGTTCGTGCAGTCAAGAACCGTTTTGGCGCGAGCAGCGAGATGGGTGTTTTCGCAATGCTGGAAACCGGTTTCAGGGAGGTCAAAAATCCCTCCGCAATTTTCCTGTCGCGCGAGGACAATAGCGGCTCTGGCAGCATTATCACGACATCCTGGGAAGGCAGCCGACCTTTGCTGGTGGAAATTCAGGCGCTGGTTGCGGATGCAAACAGCAACTACCCCAAACGTCTGGCACAGGGCATCGACCAAAATCGACTCGCATTGTTGATCGCCGTTCTGCAACGCCACGGTGGCATCGGCCTGTCAGGAGAAGATGTATTCGTAAACGTAGTGGGCGGTTTGCGCATCGCCGAAACGTCCGCTGATTTGCCGGTCTTGCTCGCCATTGTGTCCAGCTTTCGGGATCGGCCGTGCCGGGAAAAACTGGTCAGTTTTGGCGAAGTCGGTCTCGCCGGCGAAGTACGTCCGGTGCGTTTTGGCAGTGAGCGAATTCAGGAAGCGCGAAAGCAGGGATTCACGACGGCAATCGTCCCCGCGTCGAATGTGCCGCGAAAGAAAATTAAAGGCATCGAAGTCATCGCCGTGCGCAAACTGGATGACGCCTTGACAGAGGCGCTTAGTTAACACACTCGCTTTGCTACTCGAGACGTAGTCTTGTAACCCGCGAGAAGCCAAGGCATTGGCTGTCAGGTTTTTCTTGATGGGAATCAAGCGGACCGAAGGGAGCCATCCCTTCAAGGAAAACCTGACAGTCAATGCCGAACCGATTGGCACCATGATTCGACGAATACGAAACCTGCGCTTAGGTTCAAGTGGTTATATTATCCCGAGGCCAGACTCTGGGGACTTCGGTAGGCGGATGGCTCCCTTCGGTCCGCTTGATTCCGCCTACCAAAGTCCCCAGAGCCTGGCCTCTTACGTAAGTGGCAGTTTGCGGCTAGATAGAACACTCGATTGGTAGTGGTCTACGGCTGAATGTCAGCAGATGCTTGCCTCTCGTCCGCCAGGAAAATGCGCGCAAGCTGAACGCGGTTTTCGCTGGTTTCGACTATTTCGATTGGATACTGCGCAATTTGTAAGCCGGTGCCGGATGCCGGAATAGTCTCCAGGTGTTCAAGAATAAGCCCATTGAGAGTTTTCGGTCCTTCGGTTGGCAGGTCGAAGTCCATGACGCGATTCATTTCCCGAATGTTGGCTGTGC
>QIHS01000439.1 GCA_003229095.1 Woeseia sp.
GTGCGGATGAATTCAAGATATTCACCAACATCGAATCGACGTTGGTCGATCCGAAGTCCTTCGATGAGTCGAGTTTTGTCGACAAACAGAGTGACGTCTGCGTTATTCCGCCGAACTCGTTCGCGCTCGCGCGCACGATTGAATACTTCCGGATTCCACGCCAGGTGCTGACGATTTGCCTTGGCAAGTCAACTTATGCACGTTGCGGCATCATTGTTAACGTCACGCCGCTGGAACCCGAGTGGGAGGGACACGTCACGCTCGAATTCTCCAATACCACACCGTTGCCGGCAAAGATTTACGCACATGAGGGTGTCGCGCAAATGCTGTTTTTCGAGTCTGACGAGGAGTGCGAAACGTCTTATCGGGATCGTGGTGGCAAGTATCAGGGTCAGCAAGGCGTCACATTGCCCAAGGCGTAAGGCACTACGAGCCGCTTGTTCTCGGCATATCGCTCTCGGCATACTGAATGGGCCCGTCGAGCCGTTCGCCATCCAGCCACGCCGCCCCATTGCGACACTTTAATCTGCCGGATGCATACAGCGCTGCCGCCTTTGGATAAATCCGGTGTTCGATAGTGAGGACACGCGCGGCGAGCGTAGTGGCGGAGTCATCGGGCATCACAGCGACCCGTCCCTGCATGATCGCCGGCCCGCCGTCGAGTTGTTCCGTGACAAAATGAACAGTGCTGCCGTGCCATCGCTCGCCCGCATCGATCACTTGCTGGTGCGTATCCAGCCCGGGATATTTGGGTAAAAGAGATGGATGAATATTCAACATCCGCCCGGCGTAATAATCAGTGAAAACCGTTGTCAGGATGCGCATGAAGCCGGCAAGAATGATCAGGTCAGGATGATACGGTTGCAGTGTCTCAACCAACGCGGCGTCAAACAGCGGACGCTCGGGAAAGTCCTGGTGTTCGAGGCAGGCAACGTCGATGTTTGCTTTTTGCGCCCGCTCGAGGCCGGCCACGCCCGGTTTGTTGCTGAGCACGAGCGAAATATCCAGGTCAATCTGGCCGGATTGGCAGGCGTCGATAAGTGCCTGCAGGTTGCTGCCGTTGCCTGAAATCAGGACAGCAGCCGTTGTACGCGAACTTTTCAGAGCTGCATTCCTGACCCGAATCAGACGTAGCTGACCGGACCGGCGCCGGCGACTACGGTGCCGAGGCGCCAGGCCTTTTCGCCGCTGCTCGCCAACGACTCGAGTGCCGCATCGGTATCGTTCGGATCGACGACCACGGTCATGCCGACGCCACAATTGAATGTGCGCCGCATTTCATCGGTTTCGATTCGTCCGGCGGCCTGCAGCCAGTCGAAAACGGCCTGTTGCTGCCAGCTATTGACGTCAATCTCGGCATGCAGGTCGCGGCCGAGGATTCTCGGTACATTCTCGGTTATGCCACCGCCGGTGATGTGCGCCAAACCCTTGATTGCGGTGGATTCCAGCAGCTTGAGAATGGCACGCACGTAAATTCGAGTGGGTTCCATCAACAGTTTTTCTGCCGGCGTGCCGTCAACGACTCGATTCTCGGCAATCTCGAGCACTTTGCGGATCAACGAGTAGCCGTTCGAGTGTGGACCGCTCGATGCCAGCCCGATAATCGTATCGCCCGCGCAAATTGCGCTGCCGTCGATCAATTGGCTGCGTTCAACTGCACCGACACAAAAACCCGCGAGATCATAGTCGCCAGCGGCGTACATGTCGGGCATCTCGGCCGTTTCTCCGCCGATTAGCGCGGCCCCGGCCTGCTCACAGCCCATCGCAATGCCGCTGACAACCGCTGTGGCCAATGCGGAATCCAACCGGCCACAAGCGAAATAGTCGAGAAAAAACAAGGGCTCCGCGCCCTGGACCAGCACGTCATTGACGCACATCGCCACCAGGTCAATGCCAATCGTATCGTGGCACTCGGTTGCCTGCGCCAGTTTGAGCTTTGTGCCGACCCCATCGGTGCCTGAAACCAGGACCGCTTCCTTGTAGCGACCCGGTGGCAGGGCGAACAGACCGCCGAATCCGCCAAGGCCTGCGATGACTTCAGGACGCCTCGTCCTGGCGACCAGCGGCTTTATCTTTTCAACGAAAGCGATGCCGGCATCGATGTCTACGCCAGCGTCTTTATAGGTCAATGGGGGTGTCGTCATACGTCCTGGCTCTGGCCCAAGGGTCAATGTCCGCCAGTCGGCAGACCCCATGGACGAATAATATTGCAAATAATATCAGTGGCAAATTCTGTGAGGGCGATATAATAAAGCTTCGACACCTGACAGACACTCTTTTTTCTTTCGCTGGCCGGGCAATATGCAAAACCGATGGATGCAAGTTAAATACGCGAGCAGGCTCGTGCCGACCAGTACTCGGCGCTGCCTGGCAATGCTGGTCGCCACGATGATGTGGCTACCGCTGGCTCACGCTGTGGAGTTGACGTCGCTGTACACCGTTGAAGTGCCGCTCAAGGAAGGCGAAGCAAACGCACGTTCCAATGCGTTCAAGAGTGCGCTGACTGCGGTACTGGTGCGGGTCACCGAGTCGACCTCGGAGGCGGTTTCTGAAGAAATGGCAATTATGTTTCCAAATCCCGGCCAATTTGTCATGCAATTTGAAACTGTCCAGGCGGGTACGTTGACGGTCACAATGGACGGCGACGCAATCGAGCGAGTGTTGCGGCAATATGGCAAGACAGTCTGGGGCACAGAACGGCCGTTGACTGTGGTCTGGCTGGCCGTCGATTGGGGTCGGGGGGACAGGGAGATTGTGGGCGCGGAAGACCCTGACAGGCGGCCAGGTATGGCGGGTGATGTCGATCGAAACAAAGTGCTGCGCGATAGCATTCAGAAAGTCGCCAGGACGCGCGGCATCCCGATTGTATTTCCCTTGCTCGATACTGAAGATCTCCAAAAAATCAGCTTTAGCGACGTCTGGGGAGGATTCGACAATCAGCTGTTGCAGGCTTCGGTTCGCTACGGGGCGACTTCTATTCTGATCGGGCGAATTCGTCCGGGCACGACGTCATTGCAATCGCATCAGTGGGCCTGGCACCTGGATGACCAACAAATGAGCTGGCGCGGCGAAGCCACAGATGCCATTAACCTCATGGCGGATTCGCTGGCAGTCAGGGATGGCGTCGCGGGTAACTTGCGCGCTGAGTCAATTCGCCTGACAATTTCCGGCATCAATTCAGTCAATGCGTATGGACAGGTTCAGTTTTACCTCGAGCAACTTCGCTCAATCGACCAACTGAAGATCAAGACAGTGGCGGCGGACAGGATAATTTACGAAGTTGACCTGCGCGGTGATGTTGATCGTCTGCAACGCGCGTTGTTGTCGAGCGGCATATTCATCCAGGTTGAGTCGATTGTACCGCTGGACACCAGCCCATTCGGTTCGGACCGAAATCCGTTTGGTCGCGGCCTTCGCTCTCGCGATGCTGCCCGTTCGCTGGAGTTCTTTTATCGTCCGGACACATCGAACTAACTGGCCCGAACTCATTAGCCCGGACTAAACCCCATGTCTCTACGCTGGCTGCCAAATGCAATTTCACTGATGCGCATCGCGATGATCGTGCCGATCCTCGTTTTCATGCATGAGGGCAGGTATGACGTCGCGTTAATATTGTTTTTTATTGCCGGATTCTCCGATGGCGTTGACGGTTTTCTTGCCAAACGATATGACTGGCACACTCGAATTGGCGCGATGCTCGACCCGATTGCGGATAAGCTGCTGGTAGGTGGTACTTTTATCATGCTCGTCGTCAACGGACTGATTCCACTGTGGCTCGCAGTTCTGGTGGTCATTCGAGATGTCGTCATTGTCGGTGGCGCGACCATTTACAATTTTCTCATCAAGCCAATCGAAGGCGAGCCAACCCGAATCAGCAAACTCAATACTGCATTGCAATTGTTGTTCGTCGTGTTCGTCATGAGTCGTGCCGGTTACGAGTGGCCAGATCCGATTGCAATCACCGTCATCGGTGCAGGCGTCGTGGTCACGATCGTGATCAGCGGTATCGACTACATCTGGTCGTGGGCAAGGCGCGCTCGCGCTACCGGTCCTGACGCACAGGAATTGTCGGCTGCCTCCGCCGATGAAGAGCATCGATGAGCAAAATTGACTCAGTGGAAGCGGAACGTTGACCCAGCTGGTTTTGCCACTGAAACTTCAGGACCACGCCGTCTTTGAGAGTTTCCTGCCTGCCGGGAATGAGACAATGGTCGCCTATTTGCAGGACACAGTTGCCTCTGGCAGTGGGCAGGGGTGCTGGATACGAGGTGCTGGCGCAAGTGGCAAAACGCACTTGTTGCAGGCAGTTTGCGAGCGTGCGAGCGATAATGCGCAGTTTTTGCCGGTGGCAGAATTTGTAGAGGCGGGTGCCGACATACTGGAAGGACTGGCAAGCAGGCGGTTCGTTTGTCTTGACGATGTCGATGCGATCAGCGGCGATGCACATTGGGAGTTGCAACTTTTCAGCCTTTGCAATGCGTTGTTCGACGCGGGCGGCGTTCTTATCTGTTCCGCAGCCGCTGCGCCTCGTGAGTGCGGATTTGTACTGGCCGATCTCGTTAGTCGTTTCTCCCGTTTACCCACTTTCCACCTGCGCGTGCTTGATGAAGATGCACGAATCGCCGCTTTGCAGTTGAGAGCGCGCCATCGCGGCCTCGATTTGCCCAGAGATTCAGCGAACTACCTGTTAAGTCGAAGCACGCGTGACATGGCAAGTTTGTATAACCTGCTCGATAAGCTGGATGATGAAGCGATGATTGCGCAGCGGCGCCTGACCATTCCATTCGTCAAAGAGGTTCTGAAAACCAGATCGTCTGGCTAAGTTTCCAGGCTGGGTTTCTAGCTGAGCTTCAATGCCGTTTGTGCAACTCTTTTGCCGAGTGCCCTGGCAAGTTGCTTTTCGTCTTCGGAGAGGCTGTCCGAATCCCGACTCCACGATACATGACTGGCGCCGTAAGGTGTGCCGCCCGTCGTTGTCGTTGAGAGTGCCGCTTCTGAGTAGGGAATGCCCAAAAACAGCATGCCATGATGGATCAGTGGCAAGGCCATCGACATCAGGGTGGTTTCCTGGCCGCCGTGCAAAGAGGAAGTAGACGTAAACACGCCGCACGGTTTGCCGCTCAAGGTGCCGTTAAGCCACTCGCTGCCAGTGCTGTCGAGAAAATATTTTAACGCCGCGGACATGTTGCCGAAACGAGTAGGGCTGCCCATCACGAGTCCCGCGCACTCCTTGAGGTCGTCCATGGTGACATAGGGTGGACCTTCAGCCGGAATGTCATTTTCTTGTGCGGTGGTTACCGCGGATACTGCGGGAACGGTGCGCAGTCTTGCAGCGCTGCCGCTTACAGAATCGATGCCCTGGCAGATTTCTCTTGCAAGGGATGCGGTTGCGCCGTAGCGGGAATAGTAGAGCACCAGAATCTCACTCATGATTTGAGCAGCTCAAGTACGTTTTCCGGCGGCCGGCCTATCACTGCACGACCATTCGTTTCATCGACGACAATGGGGCGTTGTAGTACGCGCGGATGAGCATGGAGCCATGCGGCGAGCGCATTTTCGTCCTGCAAAGGAACCTCATCTCCCGCCGCCGTGAAAGCATCCTCGCTTTGGCGCAACAAGTCTGCCAGCGGAATGTCGAGAAATTTGGCAATGCTCACCAATGTTGCAGCATCCGGCGGTTCGTCGAGGTATCGCACGATCGTTGGCGTCACACCTTGGGATTCAATTAACTCTAATGTTTTCCGGGACTTGGAGCATGCCGGGTTGTGGTAGATGGTGATGCTCATCGCTTTGTATACCTCCTGTAGTGAATTTGAATTCGTTGCCTACCATCGTTGTCTGCATTGACAGCAGATTGAACGCGGTTCAGGCCATTCGTCGTCGCTTGACGCCGTGTACGGGCGCTTGCTAGCGTGCAGTGGTGCGCATGATAAAAACAAACAGAATACCTCAATGGCGGCATGGCATGGTCAGTCTGCTTTTCGTATTGCTTTTTGCACTGAGCGGGTGTGGAACAAGCCCGCCAATGCAGGAGATGAGCGATGCCAGGCAGGCGATCGCGGTTGCCCGGGAAGCGGGCGCTGCGGAATTCGCGCCGGACGAGCTTCTCGAAGCTGAAACGTACTTGCGCAGCGCGCAACACAAGTTGTCCGAGCGCGCCTATGCGCAGGCGCGAAACGATGCGGTCAAAGCGAAGGAAAGTGCACAGCTGGCGCTGCAAAACGTGGAAAAATCAGATTAGATCCTGCAACGTCAGGCGACCTGTCTAAGAGCGGAACCACTTCAGGCGTAACTTATCCAGCACCTTGTTAGGATATTTGCGTTTGCCAAGACTGCCGTTGTAACGGCCCAGTGCCCGGGGCAGGTCACCGTTTTCCATATCGAGATAATACTTGAGTATCGTGCAGCCAAAGCGCAGGTTGGTCTCGATCTGCATCAGGTTGTCATCCGGGCGACCGATTTCGTCCAGCCAAAACGGCATTATCTGCATGAGTCCACGGGCGCCTACAACTGATATCGCAAAGCGATCGAAGTTGCTCTCGACATCGATGACTGCAAGCACCAGTTCGGGTGGAAGGTCTGCGCGCTTCGCCTCGCGATGAACGCGCTGCAGGATTTCGATTCTTTCATGTGGGTCCCTGACCTGGCGGGACAGCCTGGTCGACATATCGGTTAGCCAGACCTGGGCGTCAAAGCGATCCTCAAAACTGCCACCCTCAGTCGCAGCCACGCGCAGCAATTCAACGAGTTCGGGGTCGATGTTTTCTTGTGACGTAGCAAAGCGGGCGCCGCAAGCAGGATCAGGGCAATGATGTTTGTTGCAAGCCGCATAGGTCTATTATCAGCCTTATTGTCACCGAATGTTAGCTTAGCGTTGACCCGGTCAACAAATTGAGAACATCATCACGTTTCATCATACGAGAATCGTCGTTGCGCCTGTGTCGATACTCGAGTTCACCAGCTTCAAGGCCGCGTTCGCTGATGACCAGCCGGTGCGGGATGCCAATAAGCTCAGCATCGGCGAATTTCACGCCGGGTCGCGTGTCGCGATCGTCAAAGAGCACATCCAGGCCTGCCTCGGTTAGCTCTGCATAAAGTGTTTCGGCCGCGTCGCGAAGTTTGTCTGAGCGATGCATGTTAATCGGAATAAGGACCAGGTCGAACGGCGTCAACGGTTCCGGCCAGATAATGCCGCGGTCGTCGTGATTCTGTTCGATCGCTGCGCCGACGATGCGCGTTATGCCGATGCCGTAACAGCCCATTGGCATCGTCACGTTCTTGCCTGCTTCGTCCTGAATACTCGCGCCCATCTTTTCTGAATACATCGTGCCGAGTTGAAAGATGTGTCCTACTTCGATGCCTCGCGCGATGCTGAGTGTGCCATTGCCACCAGGCGTGGGATCGCCGGCGACGACGTTGCGGATATCCACGGTATCTGGCGAGTCGAGATCGCGGCCGAAATTGACCCCGGTCAGATGTTTGTCCGCCTCATTCGCCCCGCAGACGAAGTCCGCCATCAGCCGCGTTGCGTGATCGAAGAAAACCGGAATCTCAAGCCCGATGGGGCCGATAAATCCTGGGTTACAGCCAGTGGCTTTGCGAATACTCGCTGGGTCAGCCATGGTCAGCGGTTGCGACACGCCCGGCAACTTGCCTGCCTTGATTGCATTGAGTTCGTGATCGCCACGTAAGATCAATGCAACGGGTCCATTGTCGCCCTCGACAATCAGCGTCTTCAAAGTCTGTTCCGCGCCTACCTTCAGCAGTGCTGTCAGTTCCGTAATCGTGCGAACCTTCGGCGTATCGATTTTCTTCAATTCAAGAGAAGCTTTGGCTGGCTCGCCATCGGGCTGCAAAGTGCGTGCTGTTTCGACATTGGATGCGAAGTTGTCCTCATCACACCACGCGATTGCATCCTCACCGGAATCGGCAAGCACATGGAATTCCTGCGAACGGCTGCCGCCGATTTCGCCGCTGTCTGCGTCCACCACCCTGAAGCCAAGATCCAGCCTCTGGAAAATGGCAGTGTAGGCTTCGTGCATGACTTGATAACCCTCTTCGAGAGAAGCCTGGTCAACGTGAAACGAGTAGGCGTCTTTCATCGAGAATTCGCGCGCACGCATAACGCCAAATCGCGGCCGGATTTCGTCGCGAAACTTGGTCTGTATCTGGTAGAAGTTAATCGGTAGTTGCTTGTAACTTCTTAACTCACGACGCGCGATGTCGGTGATCACCTCTTCGTGGGTCGGGCCGAAACAGTATTCCCGTTCATGCCGGTCCTGCATACGCAGCAGAAGGTGGCCGTATTTATCCCAGCGACCGGATTCCCGCCACAGTTCTGCCGGCTGGACTGCCGGCATCAGCAGTTCCAGGGCGCCGGCGCGATTCATCTCCTCGCGAACGATGGCTTCTACCTTGCGAACGACCCTGAGCCCCAGCGGCATCCATGTGAACAGCCCGGAGCCAAGGCGCCGAATGAGGCCCGCCCTCAACATCAGCTGATGGCTGACAATCTCGGCATCTGCCGGCATGTCGCGTAAAGTTGTTAGTCCAAACTTGCTAAAACGCATGTATGATCTGATCC
>QIHS01000169.1 GCA_003229095.1 Woeseia sp.
CCATCGACGCGGGCGTCGAGGAGGGTTTCAGCAAACGCTCGAGCGTGGCCGAATTGAGAAGGCTTTCCTGCGGCACAGTGATTGAGTTTTTGGCGGGATTTCAGGGGCGGGAATTATGGCACAGACCGCAGTGGCTTTCGCACCGCTATCGACACTTCGCGATGCCCGACAGGCGGGCGCAAAACGGAAATTACTGAGCGTCAGGGAGTCGTGCTGGCTCGAGTCTATTGCTGACCCGAAATTGGTCTATCTAGCGTTTGCTCACCGCGTGGATAACCCGGTCATACTCGAAGAACACCACAAAGCCGGCATATTCCCAACGGGAAATTGGCGGTTCGCCGCGGGTTGCCAAAATTCGCCTCGACGCTGGCCTGGGTCATGCCGCGCGTGGGCTTCCCGGCCGCATCGAAAGTCGATGACTGATCGCTGCCACTCATATCCAGGTTTTGCGCGCTCGAAGGCACGGACAGTCCCAGAGAAAGGGTAAGAAGAAATATTGCGACAATCTTTGCCATTTGAGCCACTCCGGTGCGTAACGCCAGCAACTATACATCTCGCCAAGCGTCAAATTGTATGTTCTGAATGAATTTTTACACCTTCAGGGGCGTCGTCGCACTGACCTGGTTCTCACTATTGTGCCGATAAGCGATAAAGCGGCCCAAAACAGCCAGCCAATCGTGATTTTGCCTGCTGTCGCGTTAGCCCAGTGACCACAACGGTTTGGGCCGTTTATGTGGTTTAATGCGGCGCATGTTCCGCGCTGTTGAATTCTTCATAGGCCTGCGTTATCTCTGGGCCAAGAAAAAGACGATGTTCGTCTCGGTCATCACGATCATTTCGGTCATGGGGCGCTGATCACTATTCTCTCGGTCATGAACGGTTTCGAGGGTGAGCTGCGAGATCGACTGTTGAGTATGACTGCGCATGGTTATGTCTCGGGTAAGGACGGGACCCTGCAGGATTGGCAGCAGGTCCAGGAAAAAATCGATGCAGAGACCGGGGTGACAGCGAGCGCGCCACTGATTGAGATGGAAGGCATGATTCGGACAGGTCGTTCGCTGAAGGGCGTACTGGTGCATGGTATTTTGCCGGAGGCGGAAGGATCGGTTTCCGGACGCACTATCAATTTTGTCGAAGGCAGTCTCGACACTTTATCGAGCGGTAACCGGGGTATCGTCCTTGGCCGGTTGCTGGCAATCAACCTGGGCGTGCGCATTGGCGATGGTGTCGTACTGCTGATCCCGCGACCCGTTGGTGACGGAACGCTTGAACCCAGATTTGAGCGATTCGACGTGCGCGGTGTATTTCACGCGGGCGTACCGGAACATGATTTAACCCTGGCACTCGTACACATTGACGATGCAGCTCGCCTGATGTCCTACGGTGATCGTGTGAGTTCCGTGCGATTCCTGACGAACAACGTGATGTCTGCACCGGTGGTGTCGGGAAATTTGCAATCGCGATTGGGCGAGGAATATTCCACCAGTGACTGGACCATTGAAAACGAAAGTTATTTTCGAGCGATCCGACTCGAAAAAATGATGATCTCTTTATTGCTGTCACTGATTATCGGCGTCGCTGCATTCAACATTGTTGCCAGTCTTGTGATGGTCGTTACCGACAAGAAAACCGATATTGCCGTCTTGCGTACACTTGGCATGGGTCCCGGCGGTGTTGTTCGTGTCTTTTTTATTCAAGGCGCGATGATTGGCTGGATAGGTGTTCTTCTTGGCGTTGTATTCGGCGTTTGGCTTTCCCTCAAGGTGCCGGTTGTGGTGCCATTTCTCGAGCGCTTGTTAGGTTTCCAGATCATGCCGGGTGACGTGTATTACGTGACGGCCATTCCCTCAATACTGGAAACCAGCGATGTCATTGTCATCGGCGTGTCAGCGTTTGTGCTCACGACATTGGCGACGCTTTTTCCAGCCAGGCGCGCAGCCAATGTCGACCCGGCTATTGCGCTCCGGTATGAATGAGTCGGGAAGACAGTGATTAACCGCTACGAATACTGGATCGGCCGTCGCTACGTCAAATCGCGTAGCCGCAACGGATTCATTTCGCTGATTTCGGCGATATCCATGCTCGGCATTGCCATTGCCGTCGCGGTTCTTATCGTTGTGCTATCGGTCGTCAATGGCTTTGAGCGCGAGTTAAAGGACCGACTGCTGGCGATGTCCGGGCATGCAACCATCGAGAGTCCGGACAATGGCCTGGGCGACTGGGAAGCGTGGGTCGGGAGTGTCGAGCAACAGCCTGATGTGGCTGCTGCCGCACCATTCGTGAGCGGTCAGGGTCTGCTGGTCTATGGTCATCAGCTTAGTGGCGCCGAGTTTCGCGGCATCGATCCGGCGCTTGAAAGCCGCGTGTCCGGCGTCGGCGATAAGATCGTGGAGGGCGATCTTGCAACACTGGTAGCAGGCAGCTTTAACATCGTGCTGGGACTCGAACTGGCCAATAAGTTGCAGGCCACTATCGGTGACAGAATAACCCTGACCCTGGCGCAAGGCATTGTGACGCCAGCAGGAATCATCCCTCGCATGCGTCGCTTTACCGTGACCGGGATTTATCGCGTCGGCATGTATGAATTTGATCGACGCCTGGCGTTTATTAACCTGACAGACGCACAGAAACTTTTTCGCCTGCAAGACAATGTCAGTGGCATTCGGCTCGCAGTAACCGACATATTCGATGCGCCGAAAATCGTGCGCCGGGCAGCAATCGAAGGAGGCGGTATTGGCCAGGTGCTGGTTAGCGACTGGACTCGGATGAACGTTAATTTCTTCCGTTCAATTCAGATTACCAAGTCAATTTTGTTTGTCATTTTGCTTATGGTCGTTGCTGTGGCAGCATTCAATATCGTTTCAACGCTGGTCATGGTGGTCAGGGACAAACAAGCTGACATTGCGATTCTGCGCACGGTCGGTGCAAAGCCCGCTGACATATTGAGAATATTTGTCACCCAGGGAGTCGTTATCGGCGTCATCGGCACAATGGCGGGTGCATTCCTTGGTGTTACCTTGTCTCTGAACCTGGAAGGGATTGTGCAATTCATGGAAGCAACATTGGGTATCAAATTCCTGGCGGCCGACGTCTATTTTATCAGCGACCTGCCATCCGATCTCAGAATCAAGGATGTGCTGCAGATAAGCGCGATTGCACTGGTGCTTGCATTCTTTTCAACGCTTTATCCTGCGTGGCGCGGTGCCCGCACCTTGCCTGCAGAGGCATTGCGTTATGAATGAGTCGCGAAACAATGCGGGTTCTGCCGTTCTTGAATGTCAGTCTGTCGTGCGCCGGTTTCGTGAGGGAGATTCGACGCTGGAAGTGCTCAGTGGCGTTGATCTCGCCATCCAGCCTGCCGAACGACTGGCCATTATCGGCACGTCGGGATCGGGCAAAACGACGCTGTTACAGATTATGGGCGGACTGGATGACCCGACGTCGGGCAATATCCTGGTCAATGGCCAGTCGATGGCTAACATTAGCGAGGCTGAAAAGTCGCTGCTGCGCAATCAATACATTGGCTTTGTCTACCAATTTCACCACCTGCTGCCGGAGTTCAGCGCGCAGGAAAACGTGGCGATGCCGCTAATGATCCGGCGTGTGCGAAAAGATGCGGCGATGCAGCAGTCTGCCGAACTGCTGCAGCGTGTTGGATTGGGCGAACGGCTGGATCACAAACCCGGTGAATTGTCAGGGGGCGAGAGACAGCGAGCTGCTGTGGCGCGTGCTTTGATTACACGGCCGAAACTGGTCCTTGCCGATGAGCCAACCGGCAATCTCGACGCGGGCAACGGCGAGCATGTATTGCGCCTGATGCTGGAGCTCAACGAGGAATTTGCAACCAGCCTCGTCATCGTGACCCACGATCATTCGATCGCTGAACGGATGGATCGAGTGCTTGTTCTGGAAGACGGTGTGCTCAACGCAGCGGTTGGGCTGCGCAAGGATAATACGATCGGCTAGGAACCTTGCTTTGCAGCGCGTTTTTCGCGGCGCCGGGCAAGATAATCGGAAATAGACGCACGCCAGAACAGGTCGAGCGCGATATAGCCCACCAGCGCAAGAATTGCGCCCAACAGGACACTGCCAAGAATCAGGGGTTGCCAGATATACACGAATCGATCGAACAGCCACTCGAACGACATTTCGAATTCGAACGCCCGTGGTGCTTGCCGTAACAGTCGCCGGCCAAGTTCAAAAGCCAGGTAGAACATTGGTCCCATCGTGAATGGATTGCTTATCAGCGTCGAGAGTGCCGCAACTGTCAGGTTGACCCTGAGCGCCAGTGCCAGAAGAATCGCCATCAGCATATGACCCGGGAAGGGCAGGTAGGCGACAAAGAGACCCAGTGAAAATGCCGGTACAACAGATCGTCGCCTGATGACGTACAGATTCGGTTCGTGAAGCAGGTGACTGAACGGCGCTAGCCACCAGCGGTTTTTCAACTGCTCCCGTTTCAGGGCAAATTTCCGAAAAAACCGTCTTGGCATCTTATGGCGACTTTGTGTTCATTCTAAGCAGATTTATCATGAATCATCATTTGGTGGGCGGCATCATATCGGCAAACCGCAAGGAAGCGGAATATGTTCCTGTTGGGTCTTTGCACGCTGACCGATTCATGCTCAGGCGCCGGACACAAAACCGTACATAAAACTAGCATTTTCTTCGCAAACAGGTATCACAAATTGTGAATACTCCCCTGGAAAATCGGCCTGGACCATTCGCCCGATTAATTGCCGTCTCCGCTGTAACAAAACCCTGATAGAAGGGGTCGATTAAGAAACTGGTCAATAGTGCCTGGCGAGCCGGAGCGGCAGCACGATACGGGCAGCGTTTACTTAAACTCAGGTTGATGGCAGCCCGGACATGAATCTCGGTAACTATGCGCTGCCGCCGATTGGCAGGAAAATATTTTAGGTATGTTTGCTGAGGAAACGAAATGACAGATGATGAACGTTCAGGCGTACCGGCCTGGAAGCGATTGTTGCCCCTTGGCGTGATCGTCGTTGCTTTAATGACCTTTTTTGCGTTGGGTCTGCAGCAATATCTTACCCTGGAGAGCCTGAGCGCGAATCAGGCGGCAATCAGAGAGCTAGCCGACACGAATTTGTTTTTGGCAATGCTCAGTGTCATCGGGATCTATGCCTTGCTCACGGCCATTAGTTTCCCGGGTGCAGCGATTCTGACTTTGCTATCGGGCTTCGTGCTAGGAACGCTTTACGGCGGCGTATCCGTAGTGATAGGGGCGACGATAGGGGCGACAATCATATTTCTTGCCGGGCGTTCGGCGGCGGGTGACGTGTTAGCCAGACGGGGTGGTGATTCGATAGCAAGGCTGGAAGCGGGTTTTGCCAAGAACTCACTGAATTATCTGTTTATATTACGTCTCGTACCCTTATTTCCTTTTTGGCTGGTTAATTTGGCTGCTGCTGCGTTTAGAGTGCCCGTTCGTAACTACATCTTCGCGACTTTTTTCGGCATCATGCCCGGCACATTCGTTTATGCGTCTGTGGGTGCAGGTTTTAGTTCGATCACAGAATCGGCGAATGTTGGAATCGATGTACTGCTTCGACCGGCCGTCTTTGGCCCGATCGTTGGTCTCGTTATGTTGTCTTTACTACCCATTGCACTAAAGAAATTCACCAGACAGGAGGAAAATTCCGAATCATGAGCACAGTTCTGGAAACGGACATCTGCGTTATCGGCGCCGGGTCGGGTGGCTTGTCAGTGGCTGCAGGCGCGGTCCAGATGGGTGCAGACGTCGTCCTTATCGAAAAGGACAAGATGGGTGGAGATTGTCTGAACACTGGCTGCGTTCCATCAAAAGCGCTATTGGCGGCCGCAAAGCGCGCTCACACCATGCGCGAGGTAAAGCCCTTTGGTATCGAACCGGTACAGGCTAAAGTGGATTTCGCCGCAACGATGGCCCATGTTCAGAATGTTATCAAGGGCATCGAACCCAATGACAGCGTCGAACGATTTGAGAAATTGGGATGTACCGTTATTCTCGGCGCCGCCCGGTTTTCAAATGATCGCCAAGTGGTTGTGGGCGAACAACGCATTCAGGCGAAGCGTTTCGTTATTGCCACCGGCAGTCGGGCAGGCGTTCCGCCAATTGCCGGAATTCAGGATACGGACTATTTTACGAACGAAACCTTGTTTGAAAACAAAACTTGCCCTGCCCACCTGATCATCGTCGGTGCGGGTCCAATCGGCATTGAAATGGCGCAGGCGCATAGTCGCCTGGGTGCCAAAGTTACCGTGCTCGAAAGATTTCGCGCGCTGCCAAAAGACGAGCCTGAATTGGCAGGCCTCGTCATAAAAGCATTGCGCGACGAGGGTGTTGTGATTCGCGAAGAGGTGAACATAAAAAATGTTGCTGGAAAGACGGGCAACATCACGGTCACATTAGAGGACGGTGAAAAAATTGCGGGAAGTCACCTGCTGATTGCCGCCGGGCGGAGTCCTAACGTGGATAACCTGGGACTTGAGCTTGCAGGTATTGAGTTCACAGCAAAGGGTATTTCTGTAGATGCGAGACTGCGGAGCACCAATAAACGGGTGTTTGTAGTGGGTGATGCGAAGGGCGGGTTGATGTTCACCCACCTGGCGGGCTACGACGCCGGCATTGTTATTCGCAATATCCTTTTTAAACTGCCGAGTAGAGCAAACTATACCGCGATGCCCTGGGTGACTTACACGGACCCGGAGCTGGCTCAGGTTGGATGCGACGCCGTTCGCGTTGTGACCTGGCCATATGCAGAGAACGATCGTGCACGCGCGGAGCATTCTATGACCGGCATGATCAAAGTCGTTACGGGCAAGCGAGGTAAAATTCTGGGTGCGGGTATTGTCGGCGCCAGCGCCGGAGAGATTATTCAAGTCTGGCAAATTGCGATAAGCAAGGGTTTCAAAATCGGCGATATGGCGTCTATGATTTCACCATATCCAACGCTCTCGGAAATTTCAAAACGCGCAGCGGGAAGCTACTTCACGGGCAGCTTGTTTTCGCCGCGAACGAAAAAAATTGTGCGATTGCTCTTGAAGCTCTAAAGGCCATGGATCCGTCACGTCCCGTTCTCGTTCTTTTTTGTAAACAGCCCAGGCGCGGTCATGGGAAGCAACGACTTGCCGCGGAAATAGGCACAGATAACGCTTTTCGCATTGCACTGGGTTTACTCGACTGTGCGCTTGAGGACGCAGCGGCATGGAGCGAGCAGCTCGTATTTGCACCATCGCAATCATCCGAGTTCAGTTGGGCACAATCCTTGGCTCGCGCGCCCGCTTTTGAACGACGCAGCGTACGGGTTTTGCCGCAAACAACGGGTTGCCTCGGCGAGCGTCTGTTGGATATGGACTTCCGACTCCGCAACTTGGGTGCCGAGCAGATTGTATTCATGGCTTCTGACGCGGCGGGCTTACAAGTCGAACATCTCGACCTGGTTGTTCGCGAGCTGACCCGTCATGATGTGGTCCTCGCTGACGATATCGACGGCGGTGTAACGTTAATGGCGAGCCGATGTCCCTGGCCGCGGTTACAGGATCTTCCCTGGAGCACGGAACGATTGGGTGATGCGCTGGCTGCGACCTGTCTCTCAGCGGGATTGCGGGTACAAAGACTGGACGGTGGATTCGATATTGATACACTCGACGATATGATTAGTCTGACAGACTTGCTACGTCGCGATAGTCGGCCAGCACGGCGTGTGCTGGCAAATCTGTTGCGGGCGGAGTTGCAGGCAGCGAATGCGTGACAGCTGATCCAAACGTCAGCGTGATTGTACCTTGCCGAAATGATACAGGCGCTCTGGCGCAGCTACTACCGCATTTTTCTGCGTTCGAACGACTTGAAGTTATCGTCGTCAGTACGCAAAAAAGCGACGCGGCCGTTAAGGATTTGTGTGCGACGTATGGCGCGCGCCATTCGAGCATCGAAGGACCGCGCGGGCTTCGACTGCGAACCGGAGCGGAAATGGCGCGGGCGCCTTATCTGTGGTTCTTACACGCAGATGTTTCACTTCCTGACGGTGCTGTTGATGCCGTGATTGAAAGCTTGGAAAATGGAGCGGCTGGTGGCTATTTCCGATTTCGATTCGCGGGTCGCCAGAAGCTCAGGAAAAGAATCGTGGAATGGAGCGTCGCATTGCGCTGCCGCTTCGGCGGGGTGCCCTACGGCGATCAAGCGTTATTTGTACAGGCGGATGAATATGAGCGAGCCGGTGGTCATGAACCAATACCCTTGTTCGAGGAGGTGAAACTGGTCCGATGGCTGCAGCGGACCGGCCGTTTTGACCCTTTGGTGCTGACCGTCGGTGTCAACCCCGTACGTTGGGACAGAGAAGGATACGCCGTTCGTATAATGCAGAATCGGTATCTTGCATTCGCTTATATGTTCGGCGTATCAACCGAAAAACTTGCTCGGTTGTATTTTGGCCGGCGCTAGCCCCGAATACACCCAGTATTCCACCCGATCAGAACAACCCGTGTGCAAACAAGTCTCTGCGCAATCATCGCGGTGATTCATGAATAGTCCGGTCCTGGACGCGACCAATGAAATAAAACGCCACAACGGACGGTCATCTTTACTGACTATATGGAGGGTTTTAATCGATGCGCTTAGCAATTCTACTGTTTTTTTGTTCTCTGGCAGCAATGCCGTCTGCGGCATGGTCTGCCTCCGAGCTGGAACCCTGGTCAGTCTGGGTGGGCAGCGATGAGGAAAATGAAATCAACGTCGATCATAGTGACTGGGGCAGGTTCCTGGCGACCTATGTGATCGTGGATACGAGCGGAATCAACGAGCGGAATCAATAAAGTCGCCTACGATTCGGTTAGTACGAAGGATCGCAGGGGCCTTCAGAAATATATCGCGAAACTTGCGAACATCGACCCGCGACATTTGCGCATAGACGAGCAACTTGCCTACTGGATCAACCTGTATAACGCGGTGACCATTGAGGTTGTACTTAATAACCCCGGCAAAAGCAGCATACGGCGAATGGGCCAAGGCTTTTTCTCGACGGGCCCTTGGGGTGACGAACTGGTTACCGTTGCGGGCGAGGAACTGACGCTTGACGATATCGAACATCGGATACTCAGACCGATCTGGCGCGACCATCGAATACACTTTGCTGTCAATTGCGCCAGTTTGGGTTGTCCGAATCTGCTTGTCGAACCTTTCACCGCCGAAAATGCGGAACGACTCATGGATGAAGGCGAACACGATTTCATCAATCACGAACGAGGTGTCAGCTTCGACGATAGAGGTCGCGTACAGGTTTCGAAAATATTCGATTGGTATCAGAGCGATTTCGCAGACGACGAGGCTGAGTTGCTCAAATACTTAAGTATGCATCACGAAAAGCTTGCCGATCGATTGCGTCGCTATAGCGGTGGTGTTCAGTACGAATACGACTGGACCCTGAACCGCCCCGATTCTTAGCTGAGAAAGGCCGTTGGCTATCGGGCGGTGACCCCGTCGCAGAAACCATTTCATGCCGCCAGCCATTCTCTGGCACAGGTTAGCCACGCGCTTTTGACTAAATCGTCCTCGACCACCGGTAGTTGGGCAACCCCGAGCAGGCGACGCAGCAGTTCTATTCCAGCGAATCGCCAAGCGAGCTTGGGGTCGAATGAAAGCGCAGCAGCGTAGTTGTTCAATGCATGGGTAATTTCCTCCTGGTTGAATCCAGCGAAGGTAAGGTGGGCCATAAATACACCGATATCGAATTCCGCCGGTCCGACGAAAGCAAACTCGGGGTCAATTACATACACCAGACCATTGTCATCGCGCAGCCAGCTGCCAGGATAGAAATCGCCGTGCAGCATCACGGGTTGCGAGTCGCAGCCTGAATGACCAAGATAAAGTTCACCGAGTGTTCGTACCTGACTGTGCAAGCCGGTATCTCGAGAGATGTGATCTGCCAGCGATTTGGTTTTCGGGCCAAATTGAGTGCCAATCTCACTATGAGTCTCTCTTCGCAGAGGGAGGTCGAAAATATGCGCGTGGTTTAATTCGCGCATTGCTCGATTCTCCGGAAACGTAGTTGGCGGCATAACAAGGTGCAGGCGGGACAACCATATGAGCAACTTTTCAATTGTAGTCATCAATGCCGCACGTTGGTCATCTGCGATCTTATCGGGAGAATAGATGTCTACGAAATCGCAGCAACCGTCGAGGAATTTGAGGCAGAGCAGGTGATTCTCGGCATCGTAGCCAATAAATTGGGGCATGCTAACGGCCAAATCACGATAAGATTCAATCACGGTATAGAATTCTGCCTCAACCCTCGCGCGCTCAATCGGCGCCGGGATATGTGGGTACTTCGCGACATGATCAACTGCTTGTTTGAGCACAATGCTACGACCGCTGGCCAGATCTGCCCGCAGTGTTCGATTCATATTCCCTTCACCTGCTGGCTCGAGTCGGATGATGTCACTACTTATCCAGCCAAGTTTTCGGACCTGTACATTGATATCGCTGATATTGCTTTGTAGGAGTTCAATCATTGCATTGCCGTATCGGAAAATATTGGAATATCAACTGTCACCACCTTGTTCACTAGTTGGGAAATCGTTAGGCGCATGCAAGGCAAGCAAGACTTTTGCCCGGCAAAGTCGCCTGGTAAGGTCAGCCAGAGTCGCTCTCGACTGCTTTGAAACGCTGTCCATATCTAAATTATAGACAGGTTATAGTCGATTAAAATCCCTGCTAAAATCTCGAGAGATGTATTGACCTGTACTGGGACTTTGTAGTAATAAAATGACGATGCGCCCGGTCAAATATGAGGCAGGCATCGTGTCATCGTTGCAATTTTTTGTGCCATATTGGATGAAATCGACATGCAAAACTTCATAGCAAGGGTATATCGGGTTTTCTTGGCCACGCTCTCTTTCATCGTCCTGGCGCCGCAGGTATTCGCGTCGGATGCGCCGATATTTTCAACCAAAGATGGGCCGATTCGAGGTGCTGATCCGGTCGCCTTTTTCTCTCTTGAAGCCGGTGACAAGGCCGTTATGGGAACGGATAGGTTCACCTACGAGTGGTCTGATGCGACCTGGAAGTTTTCAAGTGCAGAGAATCGTGATCTGTTCGCAGCCAATCCTGAAAAGTATGCGCCGCAGTACGGCGGATATTGTGCGTTCGCTGTGTCACACAATTTTACGAAGACCTCCAGGCCGGATCGCTGGGAGATCGTGGACGGCAAGTTGTACCTGAATTACAACCGTATTGCTGCCAGGAAATGGGCAAAAGACAAAGAGACGTCCATTGTTCAGGGCGATGCTAATTGGCCCGAAGTACTGAATGAATGCGATAAGTTTAAGAGAAAAAGGTGCCGAACAACGGATTAGTGGGTTTTGTCGATGTATTTGATGACCTGGATTTGTATGGCTGCTAGGAATATCGATCTCGCAACTTGGCGCGGACGACGGTTTGTTGAACGCTTGCAGGCAGCGTTATGAACGCTGGAAGTCAGTCTGTTCGCTCGGACATACGCATCGCTGCATTGGTGCCAAGGACCACGTTACTTGGAAAAATTTTGGCGGTCACAGGGCCGGCGTTGGATCGCTTGCTGGGTATTCGAGCGGTGCGTCGACTTTATGAGGAAAATCGCCTTGCCGGGATTGAAGCCAGGGAATTTTCTCGACGTGTAGTTGAATGTCTCGGCGTTGACGTTGTTGTGCACCACGCAAACAAGACTTCTATACCCGTCAGCGGGCCTGTACTGGTTGTTTGCAACCATCCCTACGGGGGAATTGAGGCCATCGTCCTGGTACACGAACTTTTGAAAGTTCGCAGCGACGTCAAAGTATTGGGCAATACCGCGTTACGAATCGTTCGCGAACTCAGTGACGTCATGATTTATACCAACCCGTTGGTCAGTAGCCAGCGTAACCTGGGGTCTATACGTCAGGCCTCGTCGCAATTGAAGAACGGCGGTGTATTGCTCATCTTTCCGGCTGGGCGAGTGTCCTACTTTCGTAAAGATCTTGGCAGAACCACGGATCATGACTGGAATCGTATTGTCGGGCACCTCATTGCACATAGTAGCGCTGCGGTTGTACCGACGTTTATCGACGGTTTCAACAGTCGCATGTTTATCGCGCTCGGTTTTATCTATTCCCGGTTAAAAATCCTGTTGTTGCCACGCGAAATGCTGAAGCTAAACAACAAACAAGTGGGTATATACATGGCACAACCAATCAAAAACCTTGATTTTTCTACGGCAAACATTGATCAGTCAACTCGCGTTGCCAGGTTAATGACATACCTTCAGGGCGTGAAGAAAACGCTACCAGCGTCGCAGACAAGTGCCGACAGGCTGTTACCGCTGGCAAAAGATCCGGACAGCAGTGTGATCGATAGAGAAATCGCGAAACTGCCCGGCGCACAGGTGCTTCTGACGTATCGGGACTTTGTCGTGTGCTTCGCCAGTCAGAATCAGGTACCGGAGACGGTACATGAAATTGCCCGACAACGAGAGCGTACATTTCGTTTGTTCGATGAAGGGTCCGGTCAACCGATCGATGGCGATTCGTATGACCGCCACTATGTGCACCTATTCGCGTGGGATACGAAACAACGAAAATTGCTGGGTGCTTATCGTATCGGTCAGACAGATCTGTTGCGGGAATCCGGAAAAGTATATCTGAGTCAGATGTTTGATATTTCGGACGCGTTCTATGAGGAAAACGAGGCGTCGCTCGAGCTCGGGCGTTCATTCGTAACACCGGATTACCAGAAAAATCACTATAGTCTGCACCTGCTATGGCGCGGGATCGGCGCCTACCTACAGAGGCATCCACGTTACGATCGACTATACGGCACGGTATCGCTGTCACGGCAATACGACCTGCGATCGACATGTGTCATTTGCGAGGCCCTCATCGAACCGACGAAACTGGTATCAGCGAGGAACCCTCTAGACACCGATCTGGGTCCGGAGTGGGATGAGTACAAAAATAAGGAAGGCGCGCTCGGTCTCAAGCAAATTTCGATGATCGTCCGCAATCTGGAGAACGGTGAAAGAGATTTACCCGTGCTGTTGCGTCATTACCATAAGGTCGGGGCGAAATTCCTGGCTGTCGGCATCGATCGAAACTTTAATAACACACCCGGATTAATGCTGAGCGTTGATATCAATAACATGCCAAAGACCAAACGCAAACTGTATTTGGGCAAGCGCTAAACCAGATTCAGCCAGGAAGATTCAGCCAAGAGCCGATTCTTCGCCTTCGTTCGCTTGCAAGTACAGCAGTGTCGACGGCGAAAAGCCGAAACCCCTGGGCACGTTAACGCCTATTGAGCGCAGAACGACCGCGATCATCGCGAAATGATGCGTCGAATGACTTAACAGAAATTCAAGTTCTCGGGCGATGCTCGATGTGTTGCCGCCCACGTACGGCGTCATTGGCTCATGCCGTACGAGAAGTTTCTCGTCCTCTTCATGCGACAGGCTCGCAAGCCAGGAGATGATCGCGCGCAGACGAGACTTCGCATGGTCAATGCTGGTTTCCGTACGAACGTCTCGTAATCGCTCGGAGTAGTCAACACTACTCTTGCTCAGATCCTGTTGCAAACATTCATAAAATTCAATGACATGCCGAACATGTGGGCCGACTGAACTCTGCACATGGAGGTTCTCTGTCTTGATGTAGAGGTCATTCGAAAGACTGTCAAGCACAACAAGTACCTGGTGCAGCAGGTTTTCGTTGGCATTGGCTATTTGTGCAAGTGACAAAATATTAACTCCGACTGAGGCTGACAACGTACGCGAGGGCGCATACGGCAAATTTTCACGGATCGTATAGGTTTTGACCGGATCGCTCAGTGAATTGTTTCAAAATTGAGCAAATCTTTTTCAGATTGCCGCAGAAATTACGAATAGAAACAACGCTAAGTGAAGCAGACTGCATCTCGCTGCTACTTTTTCCATGGTATCTGGGCGACCATGCCGTTTCGCGGGAGCGGACGTCATTTTTGCAGGACCCATTTTTTTGCGGCTCCGGGCTGAAGGAATGTATAGTTTTCAAGAATGAAAATCTGGCAGAGGAATAGCAAGCAAAGTCACCTGATATGAGGACTAAATGTCATCACAATTTCAAATTGAATGCCTGTGCGGTATTGGCAGTTTCATTGTTTCTTGTGGCTTGCCTCGAATCAGACCCGGGCACAATCCACCCGCGAATTATCGATGATGGCGCGTTGTCGAACGAGTCACAGGGAGCCGATTGGCCGGCATTTGGACGGACCTACAGCGAGCAACGATTTAGCCCACTGAATCAGATCAGCGACAGCAATGTTGGCGACCTGACCGTGGATTGGTATCTCGATCTGCCCAACGATCGCGGTCTGGTATCAACACCTCTTGTTGTTGATGGTGTTTTGTACTTTGTCGGTAGCATGAATCGCGTTCGTGCCGTCAACGCGATAACGGGCAATATGCTGTGGGAATACGATCCTGGCGTTAGTGAGCATGCCGGCAATAATTTGCGTGCGGGCTGGGAACACAATCGTGGTATTGGTATCTGGCAAGACAAAGTCTATGTAGGGACGTGGGACGGTCGGGTCGTTGCCATAAACCGTGCGACCGGCGAGGAGGTTTGGAGTGTGCGTACGTTTGCTGCCAACGAACCACTCTACATCACAGGCGCGCCCAAAATATTTAAGGGTAAGGTCCTGATTGGCAATGGAGGCACTGAAGATGGTCCGACGCGCGGCTACGTGACGGCCTACGACGCAGAAACGGGCGAACAGGCATGGCGTTTTTTTATCGTGCCGGGCAATCCAGCCGATGGTTTCGAGAACGATGCGATGCGCATGGCCGCTGAGACCTGGACAGGCGAATGGTGGACATTCGGTGGCGGCGGCAATGTCTGGCACGGCTATACCTACGACGCCGATCTGGATGTTCTATATATCGGCACTGGCAACGGTGCGCCGTGGAATCGCAAGATTCGCAGCCCGGGCGGCGGCGACAATCTGTTTTTGAGCTCCATTGTTGCCCTGAATCCGGATACCGGCGAATACTTATGGCACTACCAGACGACTCCGGGTGAGACCTGGGACTTCACGTCCACCATGGATATTGTCCTCGCCGATCTGACGATCAAGCAACGTAAAGTCAAGGCACTGATGCATGCGCCAAAGAACGGTTTCTTTTACGTGATCGATCGAGAAACAGGCAAGTTGATTTCTGCTGAGCCATTTACCGAAACGACCTGGGCCACCGAGATCGATCTTGACACGGGCAGACCCGTCGAGGTGCCCGGCGCTCGTTTCGAGGACGGTTTTGCGGATGTTTCGCCCACGCCGTGGGGCGCACATAGCTGGCACGCGATGTCATACAACCCGATAACGGGCCTGGTTTACCTGCCTGCGATGCACCTGTCGGCAACTTACTCGGATGCAGGATATCGACAACTGGCAACCGTCTTCATTCGGCGGCGACACGACCGGTGTCAGCTACACCATGCAGATCGATGCTGTCGGCGATACTACGAGTTCCTTACAAGCCTGGGATCCGGTGCGCGGCAAGATAGCGTGGGAAGTGCCGCTGGCCGGTCGCTGGAATGCCGGCACGTTGACCACTGCAGGCAATCTCGTTTTTCAGGGCAGAGCCAGCGGTGAATTCGTGGCGTACGACGCAACCACGGGCACCGTGCTATGGAATTTCAATGTCGGTTCCGGGATTTCCGCACCGCCCATTACTTACTCAGTAGACGGCAAACAATACGTTTCGCTGCTGGTCGGGTGGGGCGGTAGTGCAGCTGGTGTTGGCAGTCCCAGCGTGACGCAGCATGGTTGGGCCTATGGTGTTCACCCGCGCCGGCTCATTACATTTTCACTGACCGGTATCCTGGCGCTGCCGGAGTCGCCTCCGCCGTATGTGCCTAAACCCATTGATTTGCCGGACTTTGAGGTTGACGATGACCTTGCGGAACAGGGAGCAGTCGACTACGAGGTATGTGACGTATGCCATGGCACGGATGCCATTGCTGGAGGAATGGCCCCGGATCTACGTGCATCGTCTCTGGTTGCATCCGAAGCGGCGTTCGCACAAGTGGTTCGCGGCGGCAGCAAGAAAGAAAATGGAATGCCTGAGTATGCGCACTTTACCGATGCGCGGCTCAATGCCATTCGTCATTACATTCGACACCAGGCAGATCTGACCTGGGAATAGTGCAGGAAGACTCAGGGTTGACGGCGCTCCTGCCACCACAACCTGAAAATTGTGCCGAGAATGGCGCGACCAGCGCGGATGTTGCCGCCCAGCGTGCCACTGATTTTCGATTGGCCCACTCGTTCTAACGCACTGACTGACACTTCCACCATGTGGAGTTTTTCCTGGATGGCTCTAATTTGCATCTCCGTGGTCCA
>QIHS01000145.1 GCA_003229095.1 Woeseia sp.
GCCTCGCTCAACCTCGGTGGCGAGACTTTCCAACCTCGAACCCCAATAGAGGCGAAGCTGATTTAACCAAGCCTCCACATCTTCAAAGCCAGAAGGATTGATGGAGTAGCATCGTTTTGCACCATCCTTGCGTACTGACGCGAAGCCAGATTCGCGTAACACGCGCAAATGCTGTGAGACAGCAGATTGGGATAACCCGAACTCCGCCTCCACAACTTTGACGATTTCACCGGAAGCCTGCTCGCGCTGCGACATCAACTCCAGCGCCCGTCGACGGACGGGGTCGGCCAGCACATCAAAGGCGTGCATCAGCTTTCCCCAGCGTAGAAATCTGCGGTCCGGTCGGCCATGCCATTCGCCACTAGCATAGGTGCGCCTGATCTGACGTGGGCCTCACCCCATGCTTTGGCCCATGTGCGTAAAGTTGCCTTGCCCTGCGCTCCTTCGGCCCACGCGGCCCCAGCGTCAAGCGACGGCTGACCGTCGCCTGAAAGGTGTACGTCAAGGCCGATAAATGCCATTTCCCATCCAACGCCTGTTGCACCTGGCCCGTACTGCAACCAATGCGCTTCGCTCTTCTCGTCAGTCGGTATTTCATGTTCGAGCGTCAGGAGTGCCCCGTCTTCTGCCTCCTCGACGGTGACCCTGACCCAGCTGATATTACCGCCAAATTCCCAAGTAAGTGCCAGGGTTCTAGGCGGTTCGCAAGCGATAATCTCACCATCTGCATTGTCCTTAATCGCGAAACGACCGCCGAGTTCAAGATCGCCAGATACTTCTGCAAACCAACGTTTGATACGCACCTTCTCAGTCAAAGCGCTCCACAAGTCACTTTGGTTGGTCGGATAGGTACGGCTGGCTCGCACTATTCGTGTCGACTTCCCATCCCGCTCACTCTTAACTGTCTCTCGAAAGCTCGCGCCAAATGCTTTGCTGAATTCCATGCCTTATACCTCGCTTAAGTAGGTTATCCCACGTGTGACTAATATAAGGTGAAGCTTATATTAGTCAAGCACTGTTGGATAGGCATGGCTCGGTTTCGCCAGCAAACTGCGCCGCACGCTCATTTACAAACTGTCTACGTTGCACTTCCGCTTCTGGCCGCATCCAGCCTGTCGTTCATTAACATCTCGATGGTCTGAGCGTCCGCTATCGGAAAATGGCAACGTTCATAGGTATGAAAGTCGGGATTCGATTTTACAGGCTAAGTCCGAATTTCTCTTGGGTTATCCGATCACGGGAAATTCGCGCAATACCGAAACGGTTGGCACTCCCATCTACTGAGCACAAATTCCAAAATACCTAGTTGAGATTGGACTGTCGGACACCGCACTAATAATCGAATATCGATCTTCGTATATCGTTTCTCTCTTGAACCGCGCAGTTTAGACGTTCTTCAGTTATTTCCGGCCACGGCCAGTCAAGTGTTCGTCTATTTTCTGCTTTCAATCATCAGTTGCGGACCGCTTTTGCCAAAGACGTGCTTCGTAAAAATGCCGTAGACATGACCACAGTTGTCACAATGTGCGACAAAGAACCAGGGCCTGCGTTCTTTCGATTGCTCTTTGCTCGCGGTCGATACGACTTGCTCGATTCCGCTTTTACCACAATCAGGACACTTCGGTTCGGCCATTGTTTGCTCTCTTAGTTAATATAGTCTGGTGTAAGAAGAGACTAGCGGATTATTTTCGCAAGAATTTGCGTAGGGCTGTCCGTCTTTCGGTAGTAACCATGGCGCTCTGCCATATTGTCGAAGGCTCGATCTCTTTCTGCCTCGTTCCCGTACCAATGAAGTTGTTCCCATTCTTCGCCCAACAGTCGAGCAAACGTATCGCCTTTCGGCAAGGTCACCCGAATGCCAAAGTTTCGGATTCAACGAGGTTGTGTGGGTGGCAAATAGTCACGAGAATGCTCTGGCCTGATTTAGTTCGTTCAATAGACCATCATAACTGTCAATCGGAATCTGACCAACCGTCGCGGTTCAATTCCGGTCATTAGCACCTTCTCTGTCGCTCCATCCAATCAGGCGCCTGGTGACAAACAAATAGATCGGTTTCCCGCTACGCATCCAGATTTTGGCCAGCAGCGCGACGGGTTGCTCAGGATATGTTTTTCGCGACGCGTTAGATGATTCGGGCAATAGGTACGTTTGTGCTTCAGCAGATGCCGCTTGTCTTCCCTGGCAAGTATTCGAAACAAGCGGCCGCGCTTCGACACAACCCAGGCCAGTTGAAAATCGATCAGCGCCGGTTGTCCATCTTTGGTGAGCAGAAAATTGGGTTCTTTGGCAAGGTCATTGTGAACGACGCCCATGCGATGAAGTCGGCGCAAAAGACGAGCAGCAGCCCTGAAATAGGTCGGGTCCGTCGGTTTGCCTTCCTGCATCGGCTGGCCTTCGATATGACATCGTTGTAGCGTATCTCTGTCTGCACTGACCAGATCAGGAACACCGTCCAGTCCGTCAAGGGCCGCCAAAGCCCTCGCCTCCCTGGCCAGCAGTCTCCTCGCGATCCAGCGAACGGCGAACGATGCCTCGCGGGCGTCCCGCCGCACCTGCACATTAGTGCCGCAACTGACCATGTCAATCCGTCCGAATATGTCCTTTTTCAATAACTTAGAACGAGAAGCTTGCAAAATCATACGCTCGTGGATTGAATGTCACTTGAATACGGCCTGAACCAACAGTCTATGGCAGAAGAGTCAGAGAAAAAACCGCCGCAGAGGGCGGAGAAGACCGGCGAGTTTTTCAACGTCGGCGCACCGCTGCATGCGGTCCGGCCTGGGTATGTCCGTCGCGCTGCAGATGATCTGCTGTACAACACCATCGTTGCCGGCAGTTACGCGCATGTAATCGCATCGCATCGAACCGGCAAGACCAGCCTGATCGCCTCGGCTTCCGCGCGACTACAAAACAACGGCTTCAAAGTCGCGATTCTCGATCTTGCACAGATCGGTGAACGCGATGGAGGGTCGGATGGCGCACGTTGGTACTACAGCATCGCATATCGAATATTGCGCCAACTGCGTCTGAAGACCGATCTGCAGACATGGTGGCAGGACCACGCGATTCTCAGTAATAGACAACGTCTCGTCGAATTCTACGTGCAGGTGGTCCTCAAGAATATTCCTGAGCGCATTGTCATATTTGTTGACGAAGTTCAGTGCGTTGCAGACTTGCCGTTTGCTGAAGATCTGTTGGCCAGTATTCGTGCGGCCAACAACGCACGGATGTCAGAGCCGGAGTTTAATCGGCTGAGTTTCGTCGTTGTCGGCGACTGCGACCCGCAGAGCCTGGTCAGCGACGCGCAGATTTCTCCGTTCAGTATTTCGACAGAAATTCAGTTGCAGGATTTTAGTCGGGAAGACCTTTCGATTTTTGCTGCGGAATTGAATCTTCCATCGGCGGACGCCGAGACAGCGCTGGATCGTATTTTCTACTGGACAAGTGGTCAGCCCTATTTGAGTCAGAAACTCGCACGAGCAATAGCGCGTGATCAACTAAGCTCGGATATAGAGGACAACATTGATCGGCTCGTCCTGCATCAACTCGCGGGCCGCGCGGCATTGGCCAGTGAGCCACATCTCAGTCAGTTGCAACGGCTTATTGTCAGCAACAAGAAAAACTTCGACAAACTTCTGACGCTCTATGGTCAGGTGCGCAAGGGAATCTCAATAGCGCTTGATACAGAATCATCGGTGCATCGTTTGTTATTGGCAATTGGCCTCGTCAATGCCAACACGAACGGCGAACTCGCCGTCCGCAACCGGGTTTACGAGGCAGTCTTCTCTGCGCGCTGGGCGAATGAGAATCTGCCGTTAAACTGGCGTGGACCCGCGTTGATGGCGGCGGTGTTTCTGGTGCTGACCGCTATACCATTCGCCTATACGCAGCTTTTGCCGAAACCATACCTGCGCGTGATGTCGACCCAGAGCTACGATCTGGAAACAATTTCGAATGCCTATACCAGCCTGCGTTCTTTTCCCGGGCATGTGGAAGCTGCCGATCGGATGTACCGGTTCGTATTGGAAAATCGTGCCGTGCAGGCGGTGGCCGCGCCGGAAATCATGGAGCTTGCGCGTTTTGCGCTGCAGATCCCGGGTGGAGTTGAGCTTGCTGATGATATGACAGCCAGTTTCTGGGATCGACGGACAGTTTCATACATGCGGAATGAACAGCGCGATGAAGCGCTGCTGGCGTCTCTGGAGGCGCTTGTTGTCACGACGCAGGAACGTCGTCGCCGCGCGGCCAGTCTGATCGGCGATGATTATTCGCAGTTGGTCGCAACAGTGCTCGCCCCACAAGCCGACGGCATGGTTTTCAACTCAGAAAATATGCAAATCAGCTGGCATAACGGTGCGGAGATTATTCAGTGGTCCGCAGATGGCAACAGCTTGCAATCTCAGCAGCCGTGGACGATGTCTGCGCTCGAAGTTACACCGTTGGTCCGACGTGTCATTGTCGACCGGGATAACGTCGCCAGTCGAATCGGATTGACGGTCAACCTGAGTCACTCCCGACTTGACGATATTTACCTCAAATTGATCGCTCCTTCGGGGAGAACGGCTGATCTGTTTTTCTCGCAGGAGTCCTCCGCCGCCAATGAGGAGATTCGAATCCCCGCTGATCAGCTGGCGTCATTGCTTGGCGAGGCGTTGAATGGCACGTGGAGTCTTAGCCTGCGCGATGAAGTGCTCGGTGTTTCCGGTCACCTGGTTGGCTGGAATCTCAGTCTCAATGGCCAGGTTGTCGTGGAAGGTTTTGAGCGTGGGCTGGATGTACCCGACCCGGTGGAGCGTGCATCGGAAAATCTATGGTTCAGCCCGGATGGGCGTTACGCTATCGCGCGAGCTTTGCGAAGTGATAGCGCGCGCTTGTGGGATCTTAGTTATGCGCAAGCGGCCCGTACCATCGCGGTACCGGCAAGCGAACAGGTTATCGGTATCAGCGCCAACGCGGAGATGTTGGTGACAATGGAGCAGAATTCAGTCCATCTTTGGCGTACCAGTGACGGTACTCGGAGTGCGACACTTGAAGTGGGCAACGCCGCCACCAGCCCGGTGCTGAGTGCCGATGGCAAACATTTGTTGGTCAGCTATCGACAAGAGCCCGATACTTTGTTCGAAGTCTGGTCGCTCGAGACCGGCGCGAAGATTGCGGAAATGAGTATTGCCGGTGCGCCCGCGCTGTTGTCTATCGACGCAAATGCGATTCACCTCGCCGTCGCTGATTTCGACCGCGCAGTTAGAATCTGGAATATTCGTGAAGGTGAATTGAAGGCACAAATTGATTTGAAATCGCAGCCGCGCGATATTCATTTATCAGCGAACGGCGATTCACTGGGCGTGTTACTCAATCAGCAGGGCGTTTCACTATGGCGCACGGATCAGCCGACCGTCCCGGTCTTGCGCGAGTCCGGACCCGGTGAGTGGCACATGGCATTTTCACCGTCCGGAGCCAGGTTCATTGCAGGCAATCGGCGCGACGGAATGCAGGTGTACCGAAGTAGCAATGGCACACCCTCGGGTCCGTTGCTCGATCCTGGACTACGCTCCGGCGTGGCCACAATATTCGCATTCAGCAACGACGAAAGCGTCGTCGTGACCGCCGGGCTTGGTGACAAAGCCAGGTTCTGGTCAATGCCGGACTTTGCGGGGGATACCTTGCCAGTGGCATACACTGGTCCCAATTCGCATACCGAGGAAATGATTGAAAGTGTTGCGATCGTCCATGCAATAGCGCCTGGTGGTGAGCGTATGGCATTTGGCGACCGCGCCGGGCATGTGCATATCAACCAGACCGATGCAGCGGCGGGTCGTATTTTGGCGGAAGCTGAAGACATTAGTTTTGTTGGTCACAGTGACGCTGTCGTATCCGTCATTTTCAGTCAGGACGGCGCATTGGTCGCCAGCGCTGGCGCGGATGGCACGATCAGGATCTGGGATGCGCACAGCGGACTCCCCAGACCATTCTATGGTCAAGCTGAAATCGCGACCATCGATCGCATTGTCTTTTCGCCAACGGCGAAACAGCTGGCCGTATTGGGCGGCCAACACGTCTGGTTAATGGACGCTGAAACCGGCGCGGAACTCGCCAGCATTGAACTTGGGGAGCCGCACGCAGATTTGGCGTTTGCTGCAGATAACCAGCTTTTCCTCGGCGCAGAAAGTGGCGCGCTGCGAAATCTTTACGCCGATCGAAGCGGAAACTGGAACCTGCGAACACTATGGCAAGGCCAGCAAGCACTACGCATGCTTCAGATTGCGCCAAATCACCAGTTGATTGTGCTGGTCGATGCACAACATCAAGCGCGCCTGCTTGATCTGCGAGATGGAACTGTCAGTTCTGCAACGATGCAACTCCCGGATGCGGTAAGCGATGTGTTTTTCAGTCCCAACGAATCGCGCATATTGTTCAAGACGGGCCGCTGGCTGCACCGGGCATTGGTTACGCCGACCGGTTTGATCTGGGTCGATACCATTCGTGCACCCAAATCTATCAATGCCGCACGCTTGGTATTCGACGGTCGCCGGATAGTTGCGTCTCAAGCGGATGGGCGCTCGAGGTTTGGCTCAGGAGACGGCGTGCTGGTTCTGACCAATGACACGGGGATGACTGAATTGGCCGAACTTCGATTCAGCTATGCAGAAGGCACCGCATTGTTTGGCAGCCGGAGCAGCCTTATCGGCAAGTGGACGGAAAGGCTGCAGGGTCCGCTAGCTAGCGATTTTGTCCGCGAAGGGTTCTGACCAGCAATTCAAGATTCTTCGCGCTCGCATCTGCAGCGGCTACAGCCTCACCGACGCGGACATCGACGCGTGCAAATAGCCTGCCTGGCAATCGCCGCAATCCACCTGTGTGCAGGCGACTGAACCAACTTCCCCACATGCCGGCGAGGCCAATCGGAATAACCGGAACATCTCGGCGCGCGATAATTTTTTCTATTCCGGTTTTGAATTCCTGAATTTCTCCATCCCTGGTGATTCCGCCTTCCGGAAAAACGCACACAAGGTTGCCGCCTGCCAATTCCGCATCAATAGTGTCGAAAGCTGAATTCAAAACGGCTTCATCCTCTTTTGCGGATGCGATCGGTATCGCCTTGGCATTGCGAAAGAGGAAATTCAAAAGCGGGATGTCGAAAATTCTGTACCACATCACAAATCGAATCGGTCTGCGGATCGACCCAGCGACGATCAATGCGTCGACAAAACTGACGTGGTTGCAAACCAGCACCGCCGGGCCTCGATCCGGAATATTTGCAAGTCCCGTGACACGTATTCGATAGAGTATATTGATTGCGATCCAGGCAATGAAACGCATGAGAAATTCGGGCAGCAATGTGTAGATGTATATTGCGACGACGATGTTCAATAATGCGAGCACAACGAATAGTTTCGGTATCGACAAGCCGAAACTCAATAGCGCAAGTGCCATGCCTGCCGCGGCAAACATGAACAGGGCATTGACGATATTGTTGGCAGCAATGATTCGTGACAGTTGACTGCGTTTCGCTCTCTGTTGAATCATCGCATAGAGCGGTACGCTGTAAATGCCACCAAAAGCGCCGAGCAGAGTCATATCAGCGAGTATTCGAATACTGCCCGGCCGATTCATGAATTCCCCGACCGTTGTGACAGCAAGGATGTGC
The DNA here is from genome assembly GCA_003229095.1 of Woeseia sp. GTDB lineage: Bacteria > Pseudomonadota > Gammaproteobacteria > Steroidobacterales > Woeseiaceae > SZUA-117. Next base: position 7,647 of record QIHS01000145.1, read on the forward strand.
GCCGTTGGCTGGGCGAGGTAAAGGTCGAACGCAAACAGGCTTAGACCGATCGAACCAAAAGGCACTAACCCAAGCTCAATCCGATGCCCGGACAGACGCTCACAAAGCAAAGATCCACCGCCAACGCCGATTGCAAATGCAACCAGGACCAGCGTTGTGATCGCTTCGTTGCCGTTCAGGATATCCAGTGTGTAGGCCGGGATTTGCAGCGTCATCACCGAACCGAAAAACCAGAACCATGAGATACCGAGAATCGAGAGGAAAACACTGCGGTCGGCGCGTGCGAACGCAATGATCTTCCAGGTCTCCGTCCACGCGTTCCAGTTCAGGGTGATGTCGGGATCGACTGCACGAGTTTTCGGGATTGATCGGCTGGCAAAATAGCCAAATATGGCAACCGTAACGACGCATGCCGAAAGCAGGAATTGATCAGAGGCGTCGACTGCAACTGCAATACCGCCTACAACCAGACCAAAAATGATTGCAAGGTAGGTCCCCGACTCGATGAGTGCATTGCCACCAACCAATTCACTTGTCTGCAGTTGCTGTGGCAGGTAGGCGTATTTGACGGGGCCAAAAAGGGTGGACTGACACCCCATCAGAATAAGAAGGAGAAACAATGCGATGACGCTATGGGTTATGAAAGCAATCGCTGCCAAAATCATCAGGAGGATCTCGACGACCTTGATTATTCGCATCAATTTCGATTTTTCATATTTATCTGCTAATTGCCCCGCAAGGGCAGAAAACAGGATAAATGGCAGAATGAAGAGCGCCGCGGCGATGTTGACCAGCAAACCCGCATCCAGGCCCAGTACCTGTACGCCCTGAAACGTGATCAGGAAATTCAGGCCGTTGCGAAAAATATTGTCGTTGAATGCGCCGAGAAACTGGGTCGCAAAGAAAGGTGCGAATCGGCGTTGTGTCAGGAGCGAGAGCTGATTCGAGTGGGCCATATATCAACTTGCCCGCGCTATTGAATGCGATGTGGTGGCATGACATGTCGGTTATCGGTTGTACAGAGCAGCGTCGCTGCCGGTCTAAATTGCGAACTCGCCCACAATTTGCTCGCACGGGCTGGTGCTAGTACGGGTCGAGTTCGGGCTAAAGTCCGCAATCCACAAAAATCGAGCGTTAGTGAAGAAAATGCTGCGAACAATTTGTCTTGCAAGCCTGGTCATGCTGCTGGCGTGTAGCGAGGAGCCTCCGGCCTTGTCTGTCGCCGAATTTATGAAAAATCCGCGTGCGCTGGAATCAACCATGGTGCGTTGCGCGCAGAACCGTTCCGCCACCCGTTACGAGGCTGAGTGCGTCAATGCGCGTGAAGCAGGCATTCTGTTGGAAGCAGCACTCGAAAGAGCGCGCAGGGCAGATCTTGAAAAACAATCGGAACGTAAACGGCAGATATTGAGGCGTACCCAGGAAGCAGTCGCGGAAGCGCGCCGCCGTGCAGATGCAGAGCAGCGTCGCAGGGAAGACGCGGAACTACTCGGCGTGTTTGAGCAGGGTAGCGCAGGGCCTGATGACCTGTCGATCAGCGCTGAATCGGTACGACCGCCGGACAATGCACCGGCAGCAATCATTGAAATACGTGACGCGGAAGATTCCGTAACAACGGCTGTGGGCGACAATGCCGCGGACGATAGTGCCGCAGACCTTGGCACAGACCTGGAGTCCGTCAGGAAGGAGCTGGAACGTCGCCAGCAGGAGTCGGAATAGACTTTACATGCAAGTCTCGTTGCGGGAACGGAATCTCGATGCTCTCCGTTTGAAACGACTTGTACACTGCGCAATTCAATTCATGAATCATTCGCCCGCGGTCTACCGGACGGTCAATCCAGCACAACAATTCGAAATCGAGGCTTGATTCACCAAAGTGTCGAAAGCGCACTCGCGGCTCTGGAAGATCGCAAACCTCGTCGTGATCGTCCGCAATAGCACGCAGCACGGCGATGACCTTGTCAATATCACTGCCATAGGCGACGCCGATTGGAATTCTGATGCGGTGTTTTGCAGAAGGACCACCAGCCTCATTGATAATTTTTGCGTTGCCAATTATGCCATTAGGAACCGTGATCTCGATATCATCGCGAGTCAGAATGCGCGTGCTGCGCAGGCCGATATAGGTCACCATGCCGCGCTCGCCGCTATCGAGAGTGATGAAGTCCCCGGTTTTGTAAGGCGCATCCGCGATGATTGACGCGCCGGCAAAAAGATTCGATAGAGTGTCTTTGGCCGCAAAGCTGAGCGCAAGGCCAACAATACCAGCCGATGCCAGCCACGCCGTAACATCGACTTGCCAGGACAGAAATGCGAAATAGACAGCAAGTGCAAGGGCGATCACTCTGAAGACATTGTTGAGCAGCGGCAGCATGCTCTCATGAAGCTTGGACGCACCGGTTCCTCGAGACAGCGCTGAGAGGATGATCTGAATGAGACTGCGGCTAAAGCTGTACCAGATGACAATGGCAATAGTTTTCAGGACGCCGAGCGTCAGGAATGCCGGAGACTCGCCGAGCTCAAGACGAACCGTCGCCAGTGCCAGCCCGACCAAAACGAACGTGACGAATACCGGTCGATGCAGCAGGGAAACCAGGTTGTCGTCGAAGTCTGTCTGCGATCGGCTCACAATGCCCGCAATGACCCTCGAGATCAGCAGGTCGGCGATCTTGCCGGCAATAATGAAGGCGACCGCGATTGCGGTCGCCTGCAAATAAATATTGGGGCCCAGTAGTTGTGCCCAGGTCTGCGTTTGTTGGAAAAAATCCTGCAACGAATTCGTTCTTAATTGTCAGCCTATTGGCTGGAATCGTCCTGGTTGGTCATACCGTAAGTCCGAACGTCGGATCGCCGTTGCTGCGGTGCTCTTTCCTCGTTCGAAGCAGCGGCTATTCCTGGTAGCACTGGCAGTCGTCGTGTCTGCGCTGTCAGGATTTGTACGAAATTGTTTGCAGATTGTGGTGCAGCATTGCCGGAGCTTGAAAATATCTGTTCGGGCGTAATGCTGGCTGAGCCGTAATAGACCGCATTCGACTTTCGGTCCATGCCAATCCCGGCGCCTTCAAGCGCCACACCGGCAAACAGGCCGCGGCTTCTTGCATAGGAAAAAACTTCCGCTTCCAAGGTCAGGTCGGTGGCAAAGCCGGTGTGCCTGCCAATCGGGCCGGCCGCGATGGATGCGTCTGCACCCAGGGTCAGTTTGCCATTGGAAATGCTGTCAACGCTTTTACGCGTCTTGAACACGAGAATAATGTCGGTCGATTGAGCGCCAATCTGAAAACCAAAGCTGCCGCCGGTTAATGAGATAAACGCCGGATTGCTCCAACTTCCATCTTCCTGTCTAACGACCAGCACACCTTTCCCGCGACGAGCCCCTATGCCAAATCCAACTTTGATCACGTGCGGAATCACCGCGACGGCATAGGCACGAGACAGCAGTGCTGACGGCATGGACTGTTCCGGTATTCGCAGGAGTTGGTCAACGACATCCGTAGCATCTAAAACGCGACGTTCTTCCTTGCTGGCTGCCTGAGCCGGCATCGCAGTCAGGCAGGTGAGGACAATAACCAGAAAAAATTGGTGTAAACGCATGATTCTATTCCCAAAAAAAGTGAGAGATAAATTGAGAAATCCTAGCTACGCTGTCACCGCCCAAGGCTTCAGCTCTTTGATTCCAGAGTCAGCGGGCTCTTACAAGCACCACATAGCCTGATACTACGCCTTTTTTTGGCGTTTACTCACCGCAATTCGCCGCTCACCCCGCTGACTGGAGAATGGGCGGGAGTGGGCAGTCCAGACTGGTGCTAATCGCGCGCAGGAGTTCACCCTCTGCAACGCTCAGTTTGCCGTCATGTGAGACGGTTACCGTGACTGCCTTAATCAGGCTTTGCCGACCAGCCGAATTAATTTTTCTAAGAATATCAAGGGCTTCATCGAGTCTCTCGACAGTCTTCGCCGGTGTAATCGTCGCGCTGTCGCCTTTCACCCATTTGCCAAACAGCTCGACACCCGCAGCAAAGGCAGCGTCGGCAGCGACATCATCCTCGTGGCCTTGATCCGCGACGATACGAAGTAAGTCTACGGCGGCTTTTCTGGCAGCAGATTTGGAAACTCGATTGCCACTGCGACCCGCCGACGGTGCAGCGGCCTGTTCCAGTTGGTCGCTCAGAATTCGGAAATAGCAATATTCGCGAAGGTCGATTTCGCCGTCTGCTTCGATCAGGCGGCGGACCAGGTTCAGCAAGAATTCCAGTTTCTGGGCGGGCCGGTTTTTGAGTGCCGGAAAAGAAACTTCAAGCAATGGCAAACGATATTCGACACCGACTTTCTGCAATTCGTGGAAGTATGAACGGACTTTTGCGGCGCGAACTTTACCGAGCTGGCCTTCTACGATATCAATCTGTCGATCTGCGTGAGGTTCGTCGATGACGAGTGCCAGTGTGAGTAAGTACGCGCCAGGTGATGAATGTGCAGCATCATAGAGCAGAGCGGGTATCGAGCGCCGCAGCTGTTGCGCAAACATGACATGTTCGGGACTCGGCTGGCCGATCGATGCGCTTATTTGATCCGGCAGACTTGCTCGACTCGGTTCGACTGTATTGCTTGTGCTGCCCGCAAATCCCGCCGCGTGTTCGGGTGCGGCAGTATCTCCAACCTGGTCCGCAACGACAACCGGGTAGTCTCCTTCGTCAAATGACGGGTCAAGTGCCTTGATTCGTTCGCTCAACGGTGGATGAGTAGAAAGCAGTGAAGTCATGGAAGATGTGCCGCCGGCGAACAACATGTGACTGATTTCCTCTTTTTCAACGCGTTCGCGATGCCGTCGCTGCTGCGAGTGAACTGCACGGCCGAGGCGTCAGCCAGGAACTCCCGTTGCCTTGATACGGCGGCCTTGATCATGCGTGCGAATAGTACGCCTATCCATCCAAGGACGGTCAGACCAATGCCAATGATCAGTATTGCAGAGCCATTTCGATTACGCCGGCGAGAACCAAGCGAGCCGTAGAAGCTGCCGCGTAACACCATGCGACCAATGATGCCCAGCACCATGATGCCAAACAGCACGCCCATCATACGAATGTTCAAACGCATGTCGCCGTTGAGAATATGGCTGAATTCGTGGGCGATTACGCCCTGGAGTTCGTCCCGATCGAGAAGCTCAAGCGTCCCGCGTGTAACGGCGACTGCTGCGTCGCCAGATGAAAAACCGGCTGCAAAAGCATTGATCCCGCTTTCGCTTTCAAGCACATAGACTTCAGGAACCGGCACCCCGGATGCAATCGCCATTTCCTCAACAACGTTTCTGAGTCGCCGGCGAAGTGGATCGCGCACGTGGGTACCAGCGTACCCCCCATGTCCAGCGCTACGCGCCCGCCGCCGCCGGACAAAATAGCGGTTTTGTAGAGCGTCGCACCCAGGATAAACAAAGTAGACAGGACCGCAGTGGCGGCGAGTACGGATGGGTTCACCATGTCGCCCTGATCCGATGAGATCAGAACGGCGCCGACGATCGCGGTGATGCCGGCAACGATCAGTGCGGTAGAGAACAGATAGACAACCACGAGCCAGCGCGTGGCTCGTTTGGCTTTGTCCTGTGCGTCAAAGAAATTCACAACAGCCGGATAGTTTGCGCCGGGCTAAGAAGTAAAATTGACCTCGGGCACTTTACGCATCTCGGGCGACTCTATTTCAAGAAAGCTTGCGAGCTCGAAACTGAACATACCGGCGACAACGTTATTGGGGAAATTTTCGGCTTTGTTGTTGTACGAAAGCACGGTGTCGTTGAAGGCCTGTCGGGAGAAGGCAACTTTGTTCTCGGTACTGGTTAATTCCTCCTGCAACTGAATCATGTTCTGGTTGGCTTTCAAATCAGGGTATGCCTCCGAGAGCGCAAACAGACGACCCAGCGCTGCACCCAGCGCGCCTTCTGACTCGCCGAGCTGTTGCATGGCCATGGCGTTGGATGGGTCGAGTTTGGCGGTATCGAGGCTGGATGAGGCGGCGTTTCGCGCTGTAATGACGGCTTCCAGCGTCTCTCGCTCGTGTTTCATGTAGCCTTTGACCGCTTCGACCAGATTTGGAATCAGGTCATGTCTTCGGGTGAGTTGAACGTCGATTTGAGCAAA
>QIHS01000488.1 GCA_003229095.1 Woeseia sp.
TTCTGGCGCGTCTTGCCCGGGTTGTGCTGCAGGCCTTCCCGGGCAGTTTTAATGCGCCCATCAAAGCAGAAACCGTCGGCAACCCGGTTCGCGCAGATATCGCTGCGATCGAAGAACCCGTCAGCCGCTTCTCGCAACGGCAAGGCCCGATTCGGCTGCTGGTTCTGGGTGGCAGCCAGGGCGCACTGGCCCTGAACCAGGTTGTTCCGGCGGCAATTGCATTGTTAGCGGCTGACAGTCGGCCCATCATTCGCCATCAAGCCGGCCAAAGCACTCTCGACCAGGCGCGTGCCGCCTACGACCTGCACGATGTGCCGGTTGAACTTACGCCTTACATCGAAGATATGGCCGGCGCTTATAGCTGGGCGGATCTCGTCATTTGCCGGTCTGTTCCGCTGCCGGGCTGGGCGCTATTTTCGTGCCGTTTCCTGCAGCAGTGGATGATCACCAGACAGCAAATGCGCGTCCGCTGGCGGACGCGGGTGCTGCAGTCATCGTGCAGCAAAGCGAATTGAGTGAGGAGTCTTTCGCGGCACTCTTGCAAGGCTGGCTGGCCAGTCGCGATGTCCTGCTGAAACGCGCACGCAAAGCAAGGGCGCTGGCAAAACCGGACGCATTACGTCACATCACCAATCTGTGCCTCAAAAGTGCCGGGGTGACGACATGATCAAGAGAATGCGCCGTATCAATCGTGTTCATTTTGTCGGTATTGGCGGATCCGGAATGTCTGGCATTGCGGAAGTGATGTTAAGCCTCGGCTACGAAGTACAGGGTTCGGACCTGAAGAAAAACGCGGCTGTCCTCAGGCTGGAAAGCCAGGGAGCAACCGTTTTTACCGGCCACGATGCAAGCTATATACGAGATGCCGACGCCGTGGTGGTGTCGAGCGCTGTTGATGACAGCAACCCGGAGGTTGCTGCGGCTCGTGAAGCGTTGTTGCCGGTCGTGAAGCGCGCGGAAATGCTGGCGGAGCTGATGCGCTTTCGTTATTCGATTGCCGTCGCCGGAACACACGGGAAAACGACGACGACCAGCCTCGTCGCCAGCGTACTCGCGGAGGGCGGGCTGGATCCGACTTTTGTCATTGGCGGCCGCCTCAAGAGTGCCGACACGAATGCCCGCCTGGGACAAGGTGAATATCTCGTTGCGGAAGCCGACGAGAGTGACGCATCGTTCGTGCATTTGAAACCCATGTTGGCAGTCGTCACCAATATCGACGCGGACCACATGTCGACCTATGACGGCGACATGGACAAGTTGCGCAGTGGGTTTATCGAATTCCTGCACAACCTGCCGTTTTACGGGCTGGCCATTCTGTGTACCGACGATCCTGGCGTCAACGAAATTCTTGCTGACGTTGGCCGTTCGATACTGTCTTACGGCGTCGACAGCGGCGCCGATATTCGCGCAGAGAATATACAGTTTGACGGCGAAAATACGACTTTCGATGTAGTGCGTGCCGGTAACGACAAAGCGTTGCAAGTTCATTTGCGGCTGCCCGGCATGCACAACGTCAGGAATGCGTTGGCGACCATTGCAGTTGCCAGCGAATTACAGATCAGCGATGTCGCAGTGGTCGATGCGCTGGAAAAATTCGAAGGCATCGACAGACGCTTCCAGATTCTTGGCGAGGTCGCCACGAAGAACGGGCAGGTGATGCTCGTCGACGACTATGGCCACCATCCGACGGAAGTTGCGGCAACGCTTGCGGCAGCGCGCACCGGCTGGCCGAACAAGCGGGTTGTGCTGGTATTTCAGCCGCACCGTTATAGCCGAACACGCGACTTGCTGGATGATTTTGCCGCTGTGCTGAGCGTGATCGTGCTAGAGGTGTTTGCTGCAGGTGAAGATCCGATTACAGGTGCCGATGGACGTGCGATTGCGCGAGCGGTTCGCACACGCGGCGGAGTCGAACCGGTATTCGTTGAGACGCTGGATGAATTGCCCGCAATTCTCGATGGCTTGCTTAGCGAGGGCGACATGCTTCTGACTATGGGTGCCGGCGATATCGGGTCGTTCGCCGCTGAATTGCCGGCTCGTCTCGAACACCGCGCCCACCTGAAGGTGCAGAAATGATGGCGGCCGAATGTAGTGCTGACTCAGCCGGTGAAATCAGAAAGGCCGAGCCGATGAGTCGGCATACGTCCTGGCGTGTCGGTGGTCCGGCAGAAATATTCTACCGGCCGACAGACCTGCAAAACCTGGCGCAATATCTGCGTTCGCTGGAGGTCAATGTGCCGGTTTTCTGGTTTGGCCTTGGCAGTAATCTGCTGGTACGCGATGGCGGTTTGCGTGGAGTTGTCATCGCAGCATCCGGCGTCTTTACCGCGCTTGAAAAGTCTGGTGAACGCCGCGTTCGTGCCGGAGCCAGCGTGGCGTGTACTCGGCTTGCGCGACAATGCATTCGCTGGGGATTTGCGCCCGCAGAATTTTTCGCCGGCATTCCGGGTCTGCTGGGCGGTGCGTTAGCCATGAACGCGGGCGCGCACGGCAGTGAAACCTGGCAACGCGTTCGATCCGTTCAAACGATCGATCGATATGGCGAAATTCGGCAACGTTATCCGGATGAATACGAGATTGCCTATCGAACGGTTCGCGGTCCGGCCGATGAATGGTTTGTCGAGGCCGAGCTTGAATTCGAGGCAAACGCAGCTGCCAGCATGACAACGATGAAAGAAATGCTGGCACGCCGTAAACAATCTCAACCCCTTGGGCTGCCAAGTTGCGGTTCCGTCTTCCGCAATCCGCCAGGAGACTTTGCGGCCCGACTGATTGAGGAAAGCGGCCTTAAGGGATGCCGAATTGGCGAAGCGGAAGTGTCTGAAAAACATGCAAATTTTATCATCAACCTGGGCGAGGCGAGTGCGCTCGACATCGAAAACCTGATCCGCCATGTGCAGCAGACAGTGGCCGACCGAACCGGTGTTGAGTTGATTCCGGAAGTTCGCATTGTTGGGGAGGCGGTCCAGTGACGCAGCGGCTGGCAGACAATCGTATTGCAATTCAAAACGCGGCCGACTTCGGGCGCGTAGCGGTCATGTATGGCGGTGATTCCGTCGAGCGCGACGTATCGCTCGATAGTGGCAAAGCGGTACTCACCGCACTGCAGGCACGAGGTATAGACGCACACGGATGGGACACGGCAGATCACCAGCTGACGGAATTCGCGGTAGCCGGCTTCGATCGTGTCTGGCTGGCATTGCACGGCACGGGCGGTGAGGACGGCAGTGTGCAAGGCGCCCTGCAATGGCTGGACACGCCCTACACGGGTAGTGGTGTTTTGGCATCGTCACTGGCAATGGACAAGGTTCGTAGCAAGCAGCTTTTCCAGCAAGCGGGTATCGCGACGCCCGAGTATGTTGTCGTCTGCTCGCCAGGCGATGCGAAGGTTGCGGCAGATGTACTGGGTTTTCCGCTGGTGCTTAAACCTGTCGGTCAGGGTTCCAGTGTCGGCATGAGCAAGGTTTTCGATGCCAGCGAGTTGTCTGCGGCGGTCGACCTTGCGTTGAGTTTCGCGTCTCCGGCAATGGCCGAGTGTTGCATTGTCGGTAGTGAGTCCACGGTCGCCGTCCTGCAGGGACAGGCACTGTCGAGTATTCGCATCGAGACGCCACGTGTCTTCTATGACTATCGTGCCAAATACGAATCGGACAACACGCAGTATTACTGCCCGGGTACAGACGATGCCGAGCTTGAGCGGCAACTCCATGACATGGCCGTTGCTGCATTTTCAGTCCTCGGTTGCGAAGGCTGGGGCCGGGTCGATTTCATGACCGGCAGCGACGGAGAGCCGCAGGTTCTCGAGGTCAATACCCTGCCGGGGATGACCAGTCACAGCCTGGTTCCCATCGCTGCAAAAGTCGCGGGCATCGATTTTGAAGAACTCTGCTGGCGCGTGCTTGAAACGAGTTTTAGCGAGCAGCCTGTGACCGAATTGCGAGGAGCAGTTGCCAATGGCGCGTAAGCAGGCACAAAGACGCAAGACCAGGAAGGTGCGCAAGTTCAGTTTGCCGGCAATGCCGTTCAAGCGGCTGTTTGCCATGCTTATTGCAATAGCCGTCGTTGCATTCAGCTATCAGTTCAGTGCTGAAATGCTCGACCAGCCGATTTCTTCGATTTCAATCGAGGGTCCGTTTCAGCGTGTCAGTGCATTGCAAATTGAAGAGGCGATCAGCGCCGAACTGGACAGCGGTTTTTTCAGCGCGAATTTAGGCTTGATTCAAGACCGAATAAAAGCATTGCAATGGATCGATTCCGCCAATGTGGCACGCCGTTGGCCGGGCATGCTCGAGATCAGCGTAGCCGAACAAATCCCGGCGGCGATCTGGGGCGAACGTGGCTTGCTCAATACCCGCGGTGATTTGTTCGTCAGTGTCGCACGTCATGTGCCGGCCGAGTTGCCACGCCTTAGCGGTCCGGACGGAAGTTCTTCGATCGTTGCACAACGCTATCTCGACATGCGTGAAAAATTGATCCCGTTCGGACTGGAATTGCGCCAGGTGGAATTGGATACGCGCGGTGCATGGGCCTGGAAATTGAGTAGTGGCATCGATGTCCGTCTGGGCCGTCGCGATGTCGATACACGCACAGAGCTCTTTCTTGCTGCCGCCGCAAACATCGTTTCGAGTCGCGAAGCAGAAATCGACTACGTCGATATGCGTTATAGCAACGGTTTCACGATCGGTTGGAAAGACGGATCGAACGAACCCGCACGCCGGGTAAATTCGATCGAAGAGGGCATGGTTGCGGGATTGAATGGTGAATAAGACTAGCGATAAGAACATGATCGTCGGGCTCGACATCGGTACGTCGAAAGTCGTGGCGATTGTCGGCGAATTCAGCGATGACGGCGTAATCGAAATCATTGGCATCGGTTCCCACCCGTCGCGCGGACTGAAGAAGGGTGTCGTCGTCAACATTGAATCGACTGTTCATTCTATTCAGCGCGCCGTCGAGGAAGCTGAATTGATGGCCGGATGCGACATTAATTCGGTTTTTGCCGGTATCGCGGGCAGCCACATTCGCAGCCTGAATTCGCATGGCATCGTCGGCATTCGTGACAAAGATGTCAGTTTGGGCGACCTGGAACGCGTGATTGAGGCAGCAGGTGCAGTTGCCATACCCGCCGACCAGCGAATTCTGCATATCCTGCCGCAGGAATTCCTCATCGACAATCAGGAGGGCATTCGCGATCCGATCAACATGTCGGGCGTGCGACTTGAAGCCAAGGTGCACATGGTGACCGGCGCCGTCAGCGCGGCACAGAATATCGTCAAGTGTGTGCAGCGCTGTGGGCTCGAGGTTGATGACATCATTCTCGAACAACTGGCATCGAGTTACTCGGTGTTAACCGAGGACGAAAAGGAACTGGGCGCCTGCATTATCGATATCGGTGGCGGCACCACGGACATCGCGGTCTTTCTCGGTGGCGCCATTCAATACACCGCAGTCATCCCGATTGCAGGCGACCAGGTGACTAACGACATTGCTGTATCAATGCGTACACCGCTGCAACACGCCGAAGAAATCAAGATCAAGTATGCCTGCGCACTGTCGCAGCTGGCGAACCCGGATGAAACGATCGAAGTCCCCAGCGTCGGTGACCGGCCGCCACGGCGACTGGCAAGACAGACGCTGGCCGAAATTGTAGAGCCGCGTTTTGAGGAGCTGTTTAGCCTGGTTCGTGACGAACTGCGCCGCAGCGGATTTGAGGAATTGATTGCGGCCGGGGTCGTCATTACCGGCGGCAGCGCGAAAATGGAAGGTGCGGTTGAACTGGCGGAGGAAGTATTCCATATGCCGGTCCGACTGGGGTCACCGCAGTACGTGAAAGGACTGCTGGAAGTTGTGCGCAATCCTATTCACGCCACCGGTGTCGGTCTGCTGCTGTATGGCTACGAAACGATCATGCGGCGTAAGCAAAAGCAGGAAGACGGCGCCAGTGGCATTGGAGAGTTGTACAGCCGGGTGAAGTCCTGGGTACAGAGACAGTTTTAAGTGAGCGCTTCAGGGGTCTGAAGCATTTTTGTTAACGAGTGAGTTCGAAAATCAAAAAATGAGCGGAGGTTTACATGTTTGAATTAATGGATGCGCACAGCCAGAGCGCGATCATCAAGGTAATAGGCGTGGGCGGCGGCGGTGGTAACGCCGTTGCTCACATGGTTAATTCCGGTATCGAAGGGGTTGATTTTATTTGTGCAAACACGGACGCGCAGGCGCTTAACAGTGCTCGTGTGCGCACAGCATTGCAGATCGGTTGCAACATCACCAAGGGGCTTGGTGCGGGTGCCGATCCGGATATCGGCCGTCAGGCGGGTATGGAAGATCGCGACCGAATACAGGAGGTCATCGAGGGTGCAGACATGCTCTTCATTACCGCCGGTATGGGTGGTGGCACCGGAACCGGTGCAGCGCCAGTTGTCGCCCAGGTGGCAAAGGAACTCGGTATTCTGACGGTCGCCGTCGTGACCAAGCCGTTTGTCATGGAGGGCAATAAACGCATGATGATTGCCGAACATGGAATCAATGAACTTGGTAAATACGTCGATTCTCTGATTACCATTCCGAACGAAAAGCTGCTGACGGTTCTCGGTGGCGATACAACGTTGCTGGATGCGTTTCGGTCTGCCAACGAGGTCTTGCAGGGTGCCGTACAGGGCATCGCCGAACTGATCACCCGTCCAGGACTTATGAATGTCGACTTCGCGGATGTCAGGACGGTAATGGCAGAAATGGGCATGGCCATGATGGGTTCAGGAACATCCGCTGGTGACGATCGAGCGCGTGAAGCGGCAGAGGCGGCCGTATCGAGCCCGCTTCTGGAAGACATCAACCTTGCTGGTGCAAACGGCATCCTGGTCAACGTGACTGCCGGAATGGATCTGTCCATTGGCGAATTTCAGGAAGTGGGCAACACGGTCAAGGAGTTTGCATCTGACGACGCGACTGTCGTTATCGGCACAGTGATCGACCCGGACATGAACGACCGTATCCGGGTCACCGTGGTCGCGACCGGCCTTGGCCAGGCATCTGCACAGGCGAATGCGCCGATTCGGGTGGTCAGCCGTGCTGCGACAACCTCGGCCGAGCCAAACTACCAGCAGTTGGAGCAGCCCGCCGTACACAGAAAACGAGCGGTTGGAGATGGCTTGGCGGAAGCCAGCCTGCAGGAAGAACTGCTGGATGTTCCAGCGTTTCTAAGGCGTCAGGCAGACTGAGTGAGCGGCGCAGCGACCGCGTCCTCCACTCACTCGTCGCGGTGATACCGTTGCGCCATCATTCCTGGCTGCGGCCGGCCAGGTGGGCCAATTCCCACCTGGCCGGACACCTTTGTGCGTCAGCCGGCCTTTGCCGTTGTTTCCTGCCTTATGTTAGGCTGTGCCGCCAAACACATTGAAACAACAGCCCTAAGCTATTGAATAACGTCAGGGTTATCTAAGCATGTTACGACAACGAACGCTCAAGACAGCCATCAGGGCAACCGGTGTGGGTCTCCACACGGGCGAGAAAGTCTATATGACCCTGCGCCCTGCGGCGGAGAACGCCGGCATCACTTTTCGTCGTATCGACCTTGAGGAGCCAGTGGACATTCCGGCAGACGCCGAATTGGTTGGCGAAACCATGCTGGGCACGACACTGATTCGTGACAACGTCAAAGTGGCGACCGTTGAGCATTTGATGTCTGCGGCGGCGGGACTGGGCATTGACAACATGCATGTGGATTTGTCCGCGCCGGAAGTGCCGATAATGGATGGTAGTGCAGGGCCTTTCGTATTCCTGCTGCAGTCTGCCGGAATCGAAGAACAGAATTCCGCCAAGAAATTTGTTCGAATCAAGAAAAAAATTCGCGTCGAAGAAGACGACAAGTGGGCTGAGTTCACGCCTTTCAACGGCTTTAAAGTCAACTTCGAAATTTCGTTCAACCACCCCGTGTTCAACAAGCTCAGTCAGGACGCCTCAATTGATTTTTCGTCCTCGTCATACCTGAAGGAAGTCAGCCGGGCGCGAACGTTTTGTTTCCTGCGCGACGTCGAGGCACTTCGTGCAAACAATCTGACGCTCGGTGGCAGTATGGATAACGCTATCGTTCTTGACGATTACCGCATTCTCAATGAAGACGGGCTGCGCTATGCCAATGAATTTGTAATTCACAAAATCCTGGATGCAATAGGCGATATCTATTTGCTGGGCCACAGCCTGATCGGCGAATTTTCTGCGTACAAGTCAGGCCACGATCTGAACAACAAGTTGCTTCGCAAGACCAGCCCGCTTGGGAAGAAGTGACCTTCAATGATCCTGCAAAAGCACCGATTTCCTACGCAACGACCGCGTACGCCTGACTCATATCTTTTTTGCAATCGATAATCTCAGTCGAATACGTCGTCACCGACGTAGTAACGACGCCGCTCATCGAGTTGTGGCTGTTGCAAGGGAAGCCAGAGGTAATTCCAGTTTGCGACGATATCCTGCATGATCGCCGGGTCGTAGGAGAAAAAGTCAGGATCGATGATCACCTCAGTTTGTAGCCGTTCGTGCGGCTAGCGGCTGACTTTCACCTGGCAAAAGCTGACCGTCGCACCCGTTGACCTGGCAATTTTCATGATTGCGTCTGTCTCAAATCGCATCCGCGATGCCCACGCGGGTGTGCTGCAAACCAGCACCAGCAGTCCGTCATCATGCAGGTTGGCAGCCAGCAGATTTTCCGCCAAATCCTCAGCCAGTGCTGCTCTGAGCGCGGTCGTCAGCGTCTCCATATCACGGGCGCGCCGGATCAGTTTCTTCAGGCGCCTGTTCAGGCCGGATTCAAGCAGGTTATCGAGTTTCTTTATGGACATGTAATGTGACGGAGTTGGCTTTTTTTTTGGGTTATGAGTGACTGACAGCAATATTTCCACGCTTCAATCTTGTAATAAAAACAGGAATTTTGCATATTGTATCCCTGACAAGGGCATACCTGTTGAAAAACGGGGACGCAAAACCACCGGTCTAAGGGGCATTTCCGTCCTAGGACAGCGGGGCTACCAAAGTGATACGTGAACGCAGGCTGATAACAACGAGAGGGCGCCTTCCGCGGCAGCCGGTCTGCGTTACCAAAACATATAAATCAACAGCTTATAAGTTGAATAGGACGCACCCGGGGACTTCTCGATGAATGTAGTGATATTTGGCAACGGGTTTGGAAAACCTCGCCAGATCAACCTGACCGGTCGCTCTGCGGCCGCGCTCGCCGTTATGATTGCCGGACTCCTCGGCAGTGCTATGTTCGGTACCGGCTATTGGTATTCTGCGCAAACCGGCTCGGGTGTCAGCCAGTCCGAGGTCGTAACACTGACCCGGGAACTGAGCACGCAAAAGCGCGAAATTGCGCAAACACGGCAGCAAACGGAAGATACGCTGGATGCGCTGGCCATCAATATCGGCCAGATGAATGCGCGCGTGATACGTCTTGATGCGCTCGGTCGCCGCCTGACTGAAATGGCCGACCTGGAAGATGGCGAATTCGATTTCGATTCTCAACCTGCCATTGGCGGTCCGGAAGAGCCGAGGTTGACCGGGTCTGCGATCGCGGTGCCGGAAGTGCTCAGTGCAATGGCAGAGCTTGATAGCCAGCTCGACAATCGAGAAGTGCAACTGGGTGCACTGGAAAGCGTGTTGCTGGACCAAAAACTGTCTGACCGGGTTTATCCACAGGGAAGGCCGGTGTTGTCAGGATGGATGTCATCCTATTTCGGCCGCAGAACGGACCCATTCACGGGTAAGCCGGCGAACCATCAGGGTGTCGATTTCGCGGGAAAAATGGGTGCCGAGATTATTGCAGTCGCCGACGGCGTTGTCAGCTGGTCGTCGGAACGCTACGGATTTGGCAACCTGGTCGAAATCAATCACGGTAATGGCTACGCGACTCGCTATGCGCACAATGACCAAAACCTGGTTTCCATTGGCGAAGAAGTTCAGAAGGGTCAGATCGTCGCGCTAATGGGTGAAACAGGCCGGGCAACCGGGCCGAATCTGCATTTTGAAGTCCTGAAGAACGGACAGCGCGTAAATCCGGTCACTTTCATCCGCCAGTCGGATTGAATTCGCTCCACCCGGCCAAAAAAAGCCTCTTGTCAAAAACGCAACCATACCCATATCGGCGTTCTTGCGAGGGTTGAATTTTGCGCATATGCACCGTGCAAATTCCTGACTAGTCAGTAAAATACCCGTTTTTTGCGCAGCCTCGGCATAATGACGCGCTGACCGTTCCAGGAGCCCTGTGTGGCCAATATTATCACCCGCATGTTTGGCAGCCACAATCAGCGGCTGCTTCGTCAACTCTCGAAAACCGTCGCTCAAATTAACAATTTTGAGCCTGACCTGAAGGCGTTGGAAGACGAGCAGCTTAAAGCTAAAACCGACGAATTCCGCCAACGAGTAACGGCAGGCGAGACCCTTGACGATTTGTTGCCCGAGGCTTTTGCGGTTGCGCGCGAGGCTGCCTGGCGCTCGCTCGGTATGCGGCCGTTTGACGTCCAACTTATTGGCGGCATGGTTTTGCACCGAGGCAATATTGCCGAGATGCGTACTGGCGAGGGAAAAACGCTGGTCGCGATCTTGCCGGCTTATCTCAATACGCTTGCTGGCGACAGTGTGC
>QIHS01000422.1 GCA_003229095.1 Woeseia sp.
GGCGCGATGATGATCAAACTGGAAGGGGGCGACGGACAAATCGATATTGTCGAGCACCTCGCGCGGCACGACATCCCTGTCTGCGCGCACATCGGCCTGAAACCACAATCGGTGCATAAGATCGGCGGCTTTAAAGTCCAGGGGCGTGATCCTGGAGACGCGCAAAAGATGATCGAAAGTGCGCAGCGCTTGCAAGATGCCGGCGCCGATATTGTCTTGCTGGAATGCGTGCCCAATGAACTGGGCGGCGCAGTTCGGGATGCGTTGCAAGTGCCGGTCATTGGCATTGGCGCGGGCCCCGATGTCGATGGGCAGATCCTGGTGTTATATGACATTCTCGATATTACCCAGGGCAGAACGCCCAAATTTGTGAAAAACTTCATGTCCGGCAACGATTCTCCTTTGGCAGCAATTCAGAGTTACGTGAAGGCGGTCAAGGAAAAAAAGTATCCTGAGCCTGAACATTGCTTTTCTTAGCAATCATGAATTTCTAATTTCAATCCAACGAGATACCAGTGGAAGTAGTTAAGACAGCTGAAGCACTGCGCGAGCACCTGAATGACTGGCGTAACGCTGGTGAGCACATTGCGCTGGTAGCGACAATGGGCAATCTTCACGACGGGCACCTGAGCCTGGTTCGTACTGCACGCGAACATGCGGAACGCGTCGTTGTGTCGGTGTTTGTCAATCCGAGCCAGTTTGGGGAAGGTGAAGATTTCACTGAATACCCGAGCACACTTGAACGCGACAAACGCCGCCTGACGCGGGTGAAGGCTGATATTCTGTTTGTGCCGGAAATTGACACGATGTATCCGTTTGGCGTCGACAACGCGACATCTGTCACCGTGCCTGCATTGACTGACGAATTTTGCGGAGAATTTCGGCCAGGTCATTTTGATGGCGTGACCACAGTCGTCAGTCGTTTGTTCGGCATTGTGCAGCCAGATGTTGCAATCTTTGGTCAGAAAGATTACCAGCAACAGTTGCTGATCCGACGCATGGTGAAAGACTTGAGCTTGCCGATAGAAATTATTTCCGGCGAGACACAGCGGGAACCGGATGGCCTTGCGATGAGCTCGCGAAACCAGTACTTGTCTGACGAAGAACGCGCGCTCGCACCAGAACTAAATGGATTGCTCCAGGAAATGGGTCGAGGGCTTGAAACGGGTCAGCGCAACTTCGAGGAACTTGAGTCTCAGGCGATGCAAAAACTCGAAGCACTAGGTTTCAAACCGGAATATGTCAGCATTCGCCGCGCGGAGAATCTCGATATGCCGCATCGTGATTGTGACGAACTCGTCGTGCTTGCCTCTGCGTTTCTGGGCAAGGCGAGATTGATCGACAACATCGTTGTCCACATCTGATTGCGCTCCAAAAAAAAGACCGCAGAGCTTCAGCAGTACACCACTATGTGGGCTAGCTGGAAACGTTGTCCCTGCCGGCGTCTTTCGCCCGGTACAGTGCGGCATCCGCCGCTTTCAGCAGTGATTCCAATGAACTTTGCGTGCCGGTATCGGCGACGCCCATGGATATTTTGATCGGAATTCTGATCAGTGAGTCATCGCTGGACTCCGTGGTGCCCGATACCGTCGATCGCACGCGCTCGGCTATTGCCAGCGCTTCGTCTACCGACACGCCAGGTAGCAAGACGGCAAATTCATCTCCACCATAACGGACGATCAGGTCCCGCGGCCGAAACTGCTTGCGAAGAATATGTGCGACGGCAGAGAGGGCCCGATCACCGGCAACATGGCCAAAGCTGTCGTTAAAATTTTTGAACCGATCAACGTCGATCATAATGAGCGATACCGGCGTATCGTTTTTCAGGCAGCGACTTAGTTCGCGCGGAAAGGTTTCTTCCATGGCGTGTCGATTGCCAAGGCCGGTCAAGGCATCTGTTTTGGCATGCTTTTCAAATTTCCGCCAGTCACCAATGCTGGCGGCAATAAAGTGATTGTGACTTCTGACGCGTTCGGACAACACGACCAACAAATTCTTTGAAAATTCATGCGATGCATTCACCATGTCCCACAGCACGTCTTTGTGGATAACCAAAAGATGAGTGGCTTGCGCTGCGGCGACAAAGGCCGACGGATCGCGATCTTCGATAATTGACATCTCGCCAGTACAGGCGCCGACTTCGAGTTTTGCCAGAACCGGCGAATCTATGGACTCGACGTGTACATTCAGTTCGCCCGACAATACGATATAGACGTTCTGGTTGCTCTCGCCCGGCGATAACAACAATTCGCCAACCTCGAGATCGCGACGATCACATCGCTGCAGAAGGTTCTGGACGTCATCGGGACAAACGCCCTGAAACAGCTCCATTCCCGCGAGAAGGGACTTCTTGTAGTCGGAATTTAAATGCGCGGGTTGAACTGACATGAATATCTCATTTCGCTGGCACAACGGTGCGTATTTTGCCTGATTATAGAGTGCTTTCTACGTTAGTTGCCAACGGATAACAATGACAGCCGTCGCGAATTTCAGTAGCCGATTTTCCT
The DNA here is from genome assembly GCA_003229095.1 of Woeseia sp. GTDB lineage: Bacteria > Pseudomonadota > Gammaproteobacteria > Steroidobacterales > Woeseiaceae > SZUA-117. Next base: position 2,508 of record QIHS01000422.1, read on the forward strand.
TCCCACCTGGACTGAAAAAAATCGGAATTACGAAGATGGCTCGCTCGACAATCCCTCGCGTGCCTCCGCAAATTTCGCACGGGCTTCGTCACTCGGCTGGGGATACCGCAGGCCGACACTACTGAGTGAGTCCACTATAATTTCAGCAATCGCAGCGCGCATGAACGGCTTGTCGTCCGCCGGAATCGCATACCACGGTGCCCATTCCCGCGATGTACCGTTCAGCGCGTCTTCGTAAGCTCGCATGTAATCATCCCAGCTTTTGCGTTCACGGACATCCGCAAAATTGAATTTCCACTGTTTGTTTTTATCGTCAAGCCGAGCAAGAAACCGAAGTCGCTGTTCTTCTTTCGACACGTTTAACCAGAATTTGAGAATGATGGTACCGTTTCGTGCAAGGTGTTTTTCCTGGTCACAAATAGATTCGAGCCGATCAGCCCAAATGGTTTCCCGGTTCACCGAGGCAGGCAGTTTCTGGAATTCGAGAATTTCCGGATGAACCCTGACGATCAATACTTCCTCGTACTGGCTGCGATTGAAAATTCCGATGCGACCACGTTCAGGCAGGGCACAAGTCGTCCGCCAGAGGAAGTCGTGATCGATCTCCTTTTGCGACGGTTTCTTGAAGCTGAATACCTGGCAGCCGGCCGGGTTGATGCCATCCATTACTGCACGCACTGTGCTGTCCTTTCCGGCGGCATCCATGCCCTGAAAAATCAGCAGGACCGAGTGACTGTCCGCTGCATAAAGCGCCTTCTGCAATTCGTCGAGTTCGCGGATGGATTTCTTCAGCCGTTTCTTGCTTTGCCCCGTTTTTTTTACCCTCGTCTGAGCGTCATCAATAAGAAAGCTTCCATCAAACGGGACGAGGAATTCTGACGCAGGTGCTTTAATCATTGTTAAATCTCTTTTCGATTGTGTCGTTATTCGGATGAGTTTGAATGCTGGCCAAGCGCCCACTCTACGTGATCACTGACCAGTTTCGATTCGCCGCTACGTTTTTGGGTGAGCGCCGCGATGACGCTGTCAGTTGTCTCGGCGTTGCCAAGCGCGACGGCAATGTTTCTTAGCCAGCGTTCGTAGCCGATGCGACGAATTGCGCTACCTTCGGTCTTCTCCAACCACTCATTCTCTGTCCAGGAGAAAAGATCAACGAGGTCCACGGAATCCAGGTCCTGGCGCGGTGCAAAATCCTTTTCTCCGGTTGGCACTGCAAATTTATTCCAGGGGCAGAACAGCTGGCAATCGTCACAGCCATAAACACGATTGCCGATCAAAGGCCGCAATTCAACAGGGATCGCCTCTTTCAACTCGATGGTCAGGTAGGAAATGCAACGCCTTGCATCGACCTGGTAAGGGGCAACAATCGCGCCGGTCGGGCAAACTTCTATACATTCGCTGCAAGTGCCGCAATGCGACGTTTCGGCGACATCTGCCGGTAGTTTCAGGTCGGTATACAACTCGCCGAGGAAGAACCACGAGCCGGCGTCGCGATTGATCAGGTTACTGTGTTTGCCAATCCAGCCGAGGCCGGCTTTCTCGGCGATGGGTTTTTCAAGAACGGGGGCGCTGTCGACAAACACCCTGTGACCGAGCGGTCCGATTCTGTCTTCGATTTTTTTCGCCAGCGCCTTGAGGCGCGAACGCAGGACTTTGTGATAGTCACGCCCCAACGCGTAGCGGGACAAATAGGCTTTGCGTGGATGGTCCAGCAAATTCTCGGGCGGCTCGGATTCTTTCGGCAGGTAGTCCATGCGCACGGCAATGATGCTGAGGGTTCCTGGTACGAGCGTATCCGGACGGCTGCGCTTTAACCCATGCCTGGACATATATGACATGTCACCGTGGTAACTTTTCTTTAGCCAGCTCGTGAGGCGCTTTTCCGCCACTGAGAGATCGATGTCGGATATGCCAACCTGCTGGAACCCCAGTTCTGCGCCCCATTGGCGAATTTCGCCCACGAGGAGGACGGAATCGATTGAATTGTTCGGGGGTCTTGTATCCAAGAAGCTGCTCCTGGCCGCCATTATAGTTGCATCGTAGCCTTGTGGGTCCAGTGTCAGCTTGTCGATAAGGAATTTAATTGGACCGTTAGCCGCCATGTACACTGCATCGTGACGGCCATATTCGCCGCGTCCGCAGCCGCCAGGGGATTTTCCCGCAGGTGGTGAGCTTGAAATCACCTTTATGATTTTATCCTCCCATGAACCTACCCTTCTATGAATCGACCCACTGAAATCTATTCCATTGCCAGTGTAAGAAGAATGGATGCAGCGGCAATGCGCGATCCCCGCATTGGCGAGTACACGCTCATGCTGCGCGCCGGACGGGCGGCATTTGCAACCGCAGTCAAAACCTGGCCAGACGCGCGGCGCTGGCAGGTGATTTGCGGGAGTGGCAATAATGCCGGTGACGCCTTCGTCATTGCCATGCTCGCCGCCGAGCAGGGCATCGAGGTTTCGGTCGTCGCGATGTCGCCTGTAGAAGATCTGTCTGGCGACGCGGCAACGGCATACGCCGATTTCGTCGCGCAAGGTGGCGTAGCGGAAGCGTTCGATGGATCGCTCGATGAGCAGGCCGATTTGCTGATCGACGGACTTTTGGGCAACGGTCTTACACGCGAGGTGGCGGGGAAATTCGCTGCAATGATTTCGGCAATGAATGTGCATAGCGCACCAGTCATGTCACTGGACATTCCCTCGGGAATACATGGCGATAGCGGGGCGATCATGGGGGTCGCTGTGCGCGCGGCCATGACAGTTACCTTTGTCGGTCTCAAAAGCGGTCTTTTTTTGGATGCGGGCCCGGATCACGTCGGGGAGCTCGTGTTTTTCGATCTGGAAATGGCGGACGAATATCGCAACGCGGAAGAACCGGCATTGCGCAGAATTGATAACGATGTGATTCGTACAGCATTGCCGCCACGGCAACGTAACGCGCACAAAGGTGACTTCGGCCATATCCTGGTGATCGGTGGCGGACAGGGGATGCCTGGCGCGGCCAGGATTTGTGCCGAATCGGCATTGCGCAGCGGTGCCGGGCTGGTCAGTGTTGCCACGCATGCAGCGCATGCTGCATCGATCGTCGCGGGTCGACCCGAATTGATGTGTCATGCGGTCGAGTCGGCGAACGATCTTGTTGCATTGCTCGAGCGGGCGAATGCGATTGCCATTGGCCCGGGGCTTGGCACGGATGCCTGGGCGAAGACACTATTCGCAGCGGCTTTCGAGTGCGATCTGCCGATGGTTGTCGATGCGGATGCTTTGAATCTACTCGCCGGCAACGATCAACAACGAGACAACTGGATTCTGACGCCGCACCCGGGCGAGGCGGCCCGTTTGCTGGGAACGACAACGCAAAAAGTGCAGGCTGATCGATCTGCTGCGTTGGCGGCTATTCAGGAACGTTACGGAGGCACCGTGGTTCTGAAAGGGTCAGGCACATTGGTATCGTCACAAGATGGCAGTCCATGGCTTTGCTGTGCGGGCAATCCCGGCATGGCGAGCCCGGGCATGGGTGATGCCCTGACCGGCGTTATAGCGGCGCTTTTGGGACAAGGACTTTCGCAGCAACAAGCCGCCGTCGCTGGCACGCAAATTCACGCTACAGCGGGGGATGCTGCAGTCAAGACAGGTGAGCGGGGCATGCTTGTCTCCGACCTGATGGCACAGATTCGTTGCCAGGTTAATCCATGAAACCCTTATTCCTTCCTGATCTGGAGGCCACTGAGCGTTTTGCAGCCCGGCTTGTGGCGGTGCTGCCGACCCGTCTTGAGGGCTGGACAATCCTGTTACAGGGGGAATTGGGCAGCGGCAAATCCTCGCTGGCCCGGGCAATGCTGCATTCGATGGGTCATTCTGGCGCGGTGCCGAGTCCGACCTATACTTTGGTTGAACCGTACAAACTGCCGCAAGTAACTTTGTATCACATTGATTTGTATAGAATTGCTGACCAGGAAGAGTTGGAATTTCTGGGCTGGTCGGATCTTGATGATGGTTTACGGCTGGTCGAATGGCCAGAACGTGTGCCCTTGTCGATCTCGATTATGACGGCGACGGACGTGCGCTCGCACTCACGGGATTAAGCCAGCGTGGCGAAGAACTTATCGGGCGGTTGTTATCCGTCTGACCGCCGAAAATTTCACCGAGTACTGACCTTAACAATTCATCGTATCTCTATAATATTGGGAATTATATTGGCATTTCTGTCAAGACTCGTATACTCATTGC
>QIHS01000178.1 GCA_003229095.1 Woeseia sp.
CAGGATGAAGTCGAAGAAAGCTCAACCGGCAACGGTTGAACCTCGCAAGGCAGACTCTGCTTTATTCTTCTTCGATTTTGCCACCGCGCTGATCGTAGTGGCGAGCATCGCGTCGCTTCAGAAAAAGAACCAGCCCACCGACCAATGAGGCGATTCCTACTACAAAACAGATCGTCGGCCAATGCCAGTGATTGAGGTACATTGACGTGACCAGAGACATGCTACCCACTGCGATGTAGAAGTAAGGCAGGCTTTCGTAAATTGACTTGGTCAACCACATGTCGTACGCCTTGATCATCCCGGACAGGTAGATTCTCTACAGCTACGCGCCTCGCGTCCAGTCACAAACCCGGCGATTTCTGAAATTTCTTCAATAATTACGGTATTGCAGCAAAGCAATTCAGGCTATACGCGCCCGAAGGAAAGAAATTGTTTAATCCTGGCGAAGAAGGAATCTGACAAGCCGTCAATATCCAGGTCCGGCTCATAGTCCCCGCCGCTTGCCGGTAACCCCTGCAGGTGTTGACGCGTCGATACGTCCATGTTCTGTTCTGTAATTGTATTGTCCAAAGCCACCGTCATCTCTCCTTGTAGACCCTTCCAACCCGGCTGAATCATTCAACCACGGGACACACGCACAATATAGTGAACATAAACTCAGTGCCGTGAAGGAATTCACAACCACGCCCGGTCAAATGGATTGATTAGCGACTTATGTCAAAGGAAGTTCGCGCAGAGATTATGGCGCAAGCCCGGCTTAATATTTCAGATTCTGCTCAGGCGGTACCGCCGACCGTCAATTCGTCAATCAACAGGGTGGGCTGACCCACACCAACCGGCACAGATTGGCCGTCTTTGCCGCAGGTGCCCACGCCCGAATCCAGCGCGAGGTCATTGCCAACCATCGAAATGCGACCCAATACTTCTGGTCCGTCACCGATCAGCATTGCGCCCTTGACCGGCGTGGTCAGCTTGCCATTTTCGATCAGGTAAGCCTCGTTTGCAGAAAAGACAAACTTGCCTGACGTGATATCGACCTGCCCTCCACCGAAGTTGGGTGAATAGAGTCCTTTGTCCACAGATCGAATAATTTCCTCCGGATCGTGCGGACCAGCAAGCATGTAAGTATTGGTCATGCGTGGCATCGGGATATGCGCAAATGACTCACGCCGTCCATTGCCGGTTGGCGCGACACCCATCAGGCGCGCGTTGAGCCTGTCTTGCATGTAACCCTTGAGAATTCCTTTCTCAACCAGAACGTTGTATTGCCCGGGTGTACCCTCATCATCTATCGCAAGCGACCCACGGCGGTTGGGTATCGTGCCGTCGTCGACAATCGTGCACAGCGGAGAAGCCACTCGCTGACCAACCCGACCGGTAAATGCAGAGGTCCCTTTACGGTTGAAGTCGCCCTCCAGTCCGTGACCGACGGCTTCGTGCAGGAGAATGCCCGGCCAGCCTGGTCCAAGTACGACTGGCATGGTGCCTGCCGGCGCTGGTTGCGCGTCCAGTAACATGGTGGCTTGCCGTACCGCTTCACGGGAATACTCCATTGCCCGGTCGTTTTCGAGGAAATAGGCCAGACTCGCTCTCGCCCCACCGCCAGCATAGCCCTGCTCACGCTTGCCGTTTTCCTCAACGATGACCGTCACGTTTAACCTGACCAAAGGGCGCACATCTGCCGCCATCTGGCCATCGGCAGACGCGATCAGGATGAGATCCTGGCTGCTGCTCAGGCTGATAATCACCTGCTCAACGCGTTTATCAAGCTTGCGCGTTGCTTCATCGAGATTGCTGACGAGCGCCTTTTTTTCCTCGTCCGTAATACTGGTTGTCGGATCAGTGACCGGATAAAGGCTGTCGGATGGTCCTTTTGATGCGATCTGTACTGCCCTGGACTGCCCTTGCCGCGAAATCGCGCGCGCAGCGTCGGCAGCGCCCATCAGGGCCGGTAGAACGACTTCTTCAGAGTAAGCGAAACCGGTTTTCTCACCACATACCGCGCGCACGCCAACGCCCTGGTCCAGGCTGAAACTGCCTTCCTTCAGAATGCCGTCTTCAACTGTCCAGGATTCACTCCGGCTCACCTGGAAGTAGAGATCTGCAGCGTCGACATCGCGCATCGCCAGCGAGCCCAGCGCCTTTTCGAGATGCGTTTGTTTGAGCCCCGCGGGCAGGAGCATTTTCGACATCACGGTGTCTACCGCAGATTCAGTCTGGTCGTCGGTCGCCAAAATTTATTTGCCCTTGTCCACTATGCCCTGGTCCACTATGCCCTGGTCCATTTCGCCCTGGCCCATTTTGCCGGGTCCGTTACGATTTATGCATCAGGAATTGTCGATACAACCTGCAAGAGTACTGGTATCTGCAAAGCGCTGCGAGTCTACCTTGTCTACTGTAGGTTCATCCCATGAACCCTGCACGGCGTAATACACCTGCCCCATGTCTTTCAATGGTTTCTTGAAAATCTGCGAGAACACCAATAGCGCAGCCGCGACTTGCGGACCTCCGAGCAGGACGCCGACGACTGGCAATGTATTGCCCACATTGGCGCTGACGATAACCGACTGATCGTAATCACGCGCCTCCAGGCCGGCACGACCAATAATGCCAACATCGGCCGAAGTGCCCCGCAATGTCAGATCGCAGGTAAAAGCCTCGCCGTTGACAAGCCTGAAGCTACCCGTAATTCCGTCGAAACTAAAACCGGAATTGAACACATCCCGAAAATCCAGTGCAAGTCTGCGCGGCAATGCAGCGAAACTCATCAGGCCAAACACGCGGCCCGCACCGGGATCGACATCTTCCAGCTCTCCGGAACCCACCTTGACGTTCACGTCGCCGTTCAGCAGGCCCATAAAGTCCTTGCGTGGCCCGCCTGGCCAATCGACATTGAGGTCAACAATCATTTCCTCGCTGACAATGCCCAATCCGTAGTTCAGGCGCTGGGATGTTTGCTGCGCATTCGTGCTGTTGAGGTGCGCTTCGATGAAAGTTCGTTGCCCCGACTCCTCATACGTATCGATGATCCAGCCTGCTTTGCCAGTGATCGTAAAAGTATCGTCGCGGGTCTTTAAGTTGCTGGACTCGAGCCCGCGATCGGTACGCTCAATGTCGATCTGCAACTGACCAAGGTGGCGATCACCGATGGCAAACTCGCTGGCACGAACGGATATAGCCGGCAACAAACGAGGATCAATCTGCTCGTCCGCGCTGTTTTCGGCCTCGTCGTCACCCGGCAAAATCAGTCGTTCCATGTCGAGTTGCATGGAGCGGCCGTCGGTAAAGTCGTAGGGAACCGTAATCAATCCCTGTGCTTCGTCGCCGCTAATCTGGATCAGCCACTCATGCCCGCTGCGATTGACCTCTATCCGATGATCTGTGAATTTCTGACCGATCGCGTAGAAGCGATCAATATCCAGGTTGATCGATCGAATTCGGTCGCCCAGGCTGGTCTTCCGATTGCCCTCGCGTCCCACAGCGATCCACGCGTGCAGATCGAGTTCGGCAGTCTGGCCGGCAATGTGCAGCCCGCGCACATTCGCGTCCTGTGGATACTCGCCGCCAACCGCGAGCACACCGCGATCAAAATCCCAGCGGTCACCGTCATGCAGGAAAAGCGCTGTCCAGTTGATATCACCGGCCAGGTTTCCAGTGGCAGAAATCTGCTCAGCTTGTGGAAACTCGATGTTGAGCGCGAGCGGCATCGATTCGTCATCGGGCTTGGCCAGTGGTTCGGGCAGGCTAATTTCAAGACCGAACAAATCCGATTCGATGTAAACCTGCAACGGCCCGGGTTCAGGTGCACGTGCATTCGGAAAGCGCACGCTGGCGACGAATGCCATATCACCCTCGGCAACACCCCGTAACGGGATGCCTAACTCTGTCTCCAGCGCGCTCGCCGTTGTGCGACCGGTCGCATCGAGGATGACGCTGTGAGGTGCCAAATCGTCACCCAATCTGCTGACTTTCAGATCAACGGCTTCGCCGAGGAAATGCCCGAACAGTGATTCTGACGCGATGTCCTGACGCGATATGGTGACGGTGCCATAAAGTTGTGTAATCGGCGCAGCGAAACCCTGCACTCCTACGGTACCGTCGCTGACTCGAATCGTGGTTGAAAAATCGAAGTCTTCTTTGTCTTGTATCGGGTAGTTTACAAGCAGGTCGAACGATGCCTCGCCATCGACCGTGACCCGATTGAGCTGGCCGCCGAAAACGTCATTGATTGGACTCTGCATGGCGTAGTCGTGGATCGATTTCAACGAGCTGGTCGCGAAGGCGTCGATCGTCAGAACCGGTTTGCGCAAGTCCAGGATCTCTATGCGTGCGTCAACCACGCTGTTGCCAAGATTAACCGCAGAATTCGTCAATGAAAACAGACGCGTGTTCTCGACGACGATGTCCAGGTATTGGAAGTAGGGCGCCGGCCAGTTTTTTGAGAACTCGAGCGTCGTGTCCTCCAGCCGGGCCTCGACGTGAAATGCTCCACCCCCGTCTGCAAACGGGAAGTCTTCCAGAGCACCGTTAAATCGCGTGGTTGCGCGGCTTACTCGCCCGGTGACCAGGGCGTCAGATAACCACTGGCGTAAATTGGGTGGAATTGCCTGCTGCGGCAGATAGCGATTCATCGCCCTGATGTCGTAAACGCTCCAGGTGCTCTCGAAATCCACAAATGGCGACGAGCCGTCACTGGGCACACTAACTTGAAGGCTAAGTTGGCTATCCAGATCGGCATTGCGGATTCTGACACTGTCCGAGAGCACGATTATGCCGTCACGATTTCGCCGCCAGATAATCGTGCCCAGGATGTCGTCAAACAACAACGGTTCCGAAAGGTGTGCACCGAGGTCCAAACCGAGATCGGTTGATTCAATTTCAATTCGACCACCATCCCGGTCAGCACGAACGCGACCACTAAACCCGCGTATACCCGGCCGCTCGTCGGTGGCCGCAAACCCGGCCGTGACCAGATCTGCGGCCACATTGAACTGCACCTCACCCGACTGAATCTGGCTGAGTTCCAGGCTGGAATCCTGCAATTGTCCTGAAGGGTCCAGTTCGACCAGGGAATCCCTGTATTGTTGCGGCAGCCAGGCCATGATGTATTTCAGATCGTCCAGGTTGAAATAGGATGCACTGGCGCGCACGCCCTCAAGGACCCCGTCAGAACCATTGATAACCCGCAATTGCAATGTTGATTGCGGCCAGTCCGCATCAACTGTAGAAACATGCAGTCTTTCTGCCGCAAGTAACCAGCCGTCAGGTTCTGCGGAAAATTCAAACCTGCCCTGCACACCGAATGGCGCAACAATTCTACTTTCCGTTACATGCAGGTCGGAGATATCGACATTCGCGGTAGCGCTCTGAATTGCACCACCCGATACGTCAACCCAGATACTCAAGTCGAGCATGCCGGACTCAATGTCGGGCATTCCAATCGGCTGTAACTTCGACCAGCCAGGTATCAACAGCGAATCTCCCTCCACGAAGAGCCGCCACACTTCGTCTGCGGAATCGCGACTTAGCTGGTTCGCCGAGATTTCCAGTCGATCACCGAGTTCATCCGGCAGGTCCAGATCAACTTCAACGACAAGATTGGTCTTCGTGCGCGCAATTTCGAATGAACGAATCGTAAATGCCAACAGCTGGCCGGATGCCGGGTGCTCGTATTCAACCTCGATATCCTGTGCAACAATTTCGACGTTGCCACCCTTGTCGGCTCTGCCCTCGCGGGCATTGATCAATTCGGCAAGCAGTATTCCCTGCAGCAGCCAGTCACCATTTTCGTCCTGGCGCAGGTCGATGGCTGAGTCGCGAATACTAATCCGGTCAACCACCAGCTCACGGTCTGCGATAAGGCGGATAAGCCCCACGCCAACACTGACCTCTTCGGCCATAAGCAGACTCGTGCCCGTGTCAGGCTGCATCAGGTTGGCATCGAAGAATATGAGTTCGGGCCCGCTCAGGCGCCACCTGGCGTTCATCCCGGAGAACTCAACCTCCATGCCTATCGCCGCACTGGCCCAGTCTTTTATCTCTTCCTGATACTCAGGCAGGCGTGGCAGCATCAGGCGAAAAATACCGACTGCAATTGCAAGCACGATCACGGTCGCGGCACCGACATAAGCCAGCCCTTTGATCAGTTTTTGTAGAATCTTTTTCATCGTTTATAAAAAAGTCACAGCGCGGTCAGGTCAAAACGACGTCAAACTGGTCTTTCAGGTAAAGAGATTCGGGTTGCAGGCGAATGGACTTGCCAATCTGCTCTTCGATTTCGGTCAGACCATTGCTTTCTTCATCGAGCAACAAGTCAATTACGTCCTGATGTGCGAGCACCAGAACACCATCAAACTCAAACTGCCTGTGCTGGCGAATCACTTCGCGGAATATCTCGAAGCAGACCGTTTCTGCGGTCATAATGAAACCGCGAGCTTCACAATTTTCGCAGTCCGCACAAAGCACATGTTGCAGGCTCTCGCGCGTGCGCTTGCGCGTCATTTCTATCAATCCGAGCGCAGACAGCGGCG
>QIHS01000381.1 GCA_003229095.1 Woeseia sp.
GCCTCAAACAACGTCTTATTCATAAAAAAGTGATTAAGGACATCCATCTTTTCGACCGAAAAACGATGGATGTCCTTAATCTCGTTAATCTCGTTTTCCCTGCCCGTCGGGTAGCCAGTCACGAGATTAAAGACGGAATAAGCACGTAGAGCTCGTAGCAGAGGGCTTGCGGACGCGGGGAGCACAGCAAGGATGAGGGTCTCAAGCCCGAATCCATCCTCGCTTGCCCCAGGGATGCCCCGAGTCAGTTCGATCGAACCACACAATTGTGATATGACGGACACACTCCGATCACAAACCAGGCTAACGAAACGTGAAAACCCGTCGTCGTATATTTGTCGGCATAACCATTGCACTGGTTTTGGCGTTGGTCGGCTATTCGTTTCGTCCTGACATTGAGCCATCGCAGATTGGTGAGGTAAAACTTGCTAATCCCGAAAACGACGTCGTCGCGAGCGCATCATTTCCAGAGTTATCGTCACCAGTTTTGCCAGTTGCCGACCTGCGCTCTGCGCTAACAGAACTGTGCGACGGCAACGACAAGTTATCCCCCGAAGAGAGACAGTCCAGGATCGACGAATACATCGAACTCCCGCAAAAGGTCGCGGAACGCCTGTCGGTATCGTCATCTGCGGAACACCTGCACTTGGCCGCTTTGCTGGAGGACGATTCGGCAGCACGAATCGAACTACTCGATCGCGCAATCTCGCAGAGTCCTAACGATGCTTTCCTGTTGTGGAACGCCGTACAAATCTGTGCCGAAGAGGGTGACGCTACGGCCTGCGATTCGGCGGACTGGGAACGCCGACTGCTAACGATCGACGGCCAGAACAGCGAGTCGTGGCTCCATATTGCAGCGAACCGGTACAAAGCAGGCGAAACCGGTGCCGCACTTGACGCAATGCGACATGCCGCCACTTCCGCTGAAACACGTACCTATTGGACCGAGACGATCGAGATGATCGAACGTGGATTAGCGGCTGCCGGGAGCGGCTATGCATTCCCTGAGCGAGCAAGAATGGCTTTTGATTTCGCCGCTATGAAACTCCCGAATTACGGCGATTTCACGACAATGTGCAAGGAGCAGTCATCGCGCAGCGCAGACTGGGCATATACGTGTCTTGGCTACGGCGAGCTTGCAGAGAACCAGGGCAAGACCGGGATGAGTGTATCGATTGGCCGTTCACTGCAAAAACTGGCACTCGAGAGTCTGGGAGAATTTGAGAAGGCGGCTGAGGTGGAGCAACGACAGCAGGCGCATCATCAGGAAATTCTGGACTCGGTTAAAGACTACAACCCGGAGATTGAACGGCTGGTTTTCTCAATCCCCAGTCTTTTCTCCGCATACCTGGCCGCCGTCAGATCGGAGGGCGAGGTAGCTGCGCTATCCCGCATTACTAAGGACATCGAACGGCTCCTCGAACAACAGCCAGAGCTGGCCTGCCAGCCCATTTAAGGCAACCCGCCTCCCGAATCTCTCGAAATGCCTGCTTTAACCGGCTTTGCCGGACCAGCGAGCTACCCTGCTCTCGGTCGCCGGAAACGCGTTTTCGAGGACTTCTGAACACTCTGAAATATCGTTCACAAGGTGGTTCCAGTTTGTTCGCACTCGGTTCACCAAATGTACCGACCCCCTTTGAGGGGCCGCAGATTATTGGGTACCGCGCGACCTGAAAATCGCAAGGTACATTTTTTCTCGTCTTCGCCCGGAGGTCGTTCGCCGTTATTCGCCCAGTTCTGTCGGAAATGCCGGTGCCGCAGATGGAATCGGATTTTGAAATTCCGCCAATTGCAGCATGATTTCGGAAATCGCCGCATCAAGCTGCGAATCCGTGCCGTTGTTGGTTGCAATTGGATCAAGCGCTACTTCGATATCCGGTGCCACGCCCTGATTCTCGACCGACCAGTTGTGATCTGCATCGTAGAAGCGGAAGAACGGCACGGACAGCCCTGAACCATCGACCAACTGTGGATTCGTAGCAATACCAATCAGGCCGCCCCAGGTCCGCGTGCCAATCAACTTGCCGATGCCCAGCTGGCGAAAAGAATAAGGCAGAAAATCACCGCCGGAGCCTGCATCCTGATCGATCAGCATGACTTTCGGGCCGTGCATTGCGCCAGCAGGTGTATTGTATGTCTTGCCATCGCGATCTTTCCAGCCCGACAAGTGTTGTCGGCTCAAAACGTCAGTGATGTAGTTTGCTGCCTGGCCGCCACCGTTTGAGCGCTCATCGATGATCATTGCTTCCTTATCGACCTGGGCAAAGAACATGCGATTGAAAAAGGTATAACCCGCGCCGGCCGTATTGGGCAGGTAGACGTACCCCACCCTGCCATCAGTAGCTTCACTCACGATGCGCCGATTATTTTCGATCCACGCCCATAAGCGCATAGTGCGCTCAGAACCGGTTGGCTCAATCGTGATATCACGGGCGTCGAGTCCATTGGCAGTCGGGCCGACCCGCAACGTCACCTGCTTGCCAGACGTGCGCTGCAGATACTCAAAAATATTGTCGGCAGATGTCAGTTCGCGACCGTTGATCGCGAGAATGTATTCCCCGTCCCGCGCAGCGTTTCCAGGTGTCGCCAGAGGTGCGTTGACGAACGGGTTCCATGCCTCACCTGTGTAAACACGGGCAAGCTGATAGCGACCGTTGTCGATGCGCAAATTCGCGCCGAGAAGGCCGGTATTGGTGCCCTCCTCGCGGTGCGTGTCACCGCCACCGGTTCGATTGTGACCCACCTGCATCTCCGCAATCATTTCAACTATCAATGCGGTCAGGTCTTCGCGACGACCGACATGAGCGACGAGCGGCTGGTATTGGTCATAGATAGCCTGCCAATCCAGGCCATGCATGTTCGGATCGTAAAAGTACTCCTTCTCCATGCGCCACGCTTCGTCAAAAATCTGTGACCATTCACTGCGTGGATTCACGAGAATTTTTACGCCGCCCAGATCCAGCGGTTCCGGTTTCATTTCATCGCCGATTTCAGATACAGCGATTGAACCGTCCACGTTAGCAATCAACATTTGTTTGCCATCGGCGCTGATCGAGAAGCTGTTCACGCCCGTCAATACCGTCTGCGACTCTTTTTCTTCTAAGTCGAACCGCATCAACCGGTTTCCGTCTGCGGCATCGTCCCCTGGCGGTTCGTTGGATGCGCCTGGCTGCACACCCTGTATGTAATAAAGCTTGCCGTCGCTGGCCACTTCGAGATTGCCGTAGTTACGCTCGGCAATAGGCAAGGCAACGGTTCGCGCCATTAATCCGTCCAGGTCAATATGCGTCACCACGACTTTGGCTTCTTCCTCGTCCTCATCAGAATTGTCCGCCGCCGCATCATCTTGACCGCCCTCGTCGCCAGCCTTGTCGCCACCCTCGTCACCACTTTCTGGCAACAACGGAGATTTGCCATCGGCGGCGAGCACGATCGCGTACAAACCAGCACGATAAGGACGCTCCTGGCTGGTCATGTTCAGGCCAATCTGCAGCGGACCCGAATTAGTCGATGCAGCGAAATACAAGTAATTGCCGTCACGGCTAAATGCTGGCGATGCCACATCGGCCGCCCCGTTGCTCAACGCAACGCGCTCACCTGATACGAAATTCAACAACATCAGGTCGCGATGGTAGTTTTCTTTCTCCTGCGTATAGGCAAGCCACTGACCGTCCGGCGAAAACGATGCTTCGATTTGATCGCGACGCGTGCCGACCGCGATCTTTTCTATATCTCCGCTGGCCAACTCTATCGCGTACAAGCTCAGGTGATTGTCGGTAAAGACGATTCGCGCGTCGTCATTGTTACTCCAGGCAAGCAGTCTGTAGAAAAACGAGCCTAGCTCGTACTCACGATGTTCGCGATTGCCAATCTGGTCACTGATCACCAGGCTTTGCCCATCCAGTGAGTCCGTGATGTAGGCGATCTGGTCTCCCTGCGGAGACCAAATGGCGGAATACTCACGCACCATGGCGGAGTTACTTACATTTCGTGTTGGGCCTTCATCAACCGCGATCGTAAATACCTCACCACGCGCCGTCAGTATGGCTCTTTTGCCTGTCGGTGATATGCCTGCAAAATTGATTGCGCGAGTGGCATCTTTCCATTGCGTTCGCAGTTGTGGCAGATCAGGATTGATGCTGATGACAATTTCCTGCGTCTGTCCGCTGGCGACATTTAGCGTTTTTAGTCGTCCACCTGATTCGTAAACGATGTCACCACCATGCCCGCCCGCCGCACGAATGTCCCAGACTGCTTCGTTTGAAACTCTCTCTACTTCGCCACTTGAGTCGTCATAGCGGAAAATGTTGAATAATTCATTATCCCGGTCCGATAGGAAATAAAGTGCGTCGTCGAGCCAGATCGGATTAAGATTAGTCGCACCGGCACCGGGAATTGTGGTGACCGTTTCGCCGGCCATGTCCATGATCTGCACCGCTGGCGTCGATCCACCACGGTAGCCTTTCCATCCGGAACCACCGCCGTACAAGCCGTTGTAGGCAGCCCTGAACGGTATGTATGCCAGGCGTGCGTTACTGCTGTCATAGGCACCACTGACGATGCGGGCTTCCATCTGTTTTTCAGGCAGTCCGCCATCAATTGCGGCGTGATAAAGCTGACCAGACCGGCCGTGATCGGTTTCCCGCGCTGAAATGACACTTACTGCCTTGCCATCCGCTGTCCAGCCAGTCGGTTCGTCATTGCCGGGATGCCAGGTCAATCGTTTAGGCTGCCCACCAGAGATCGGCATGACATACACATCGCGATTGTTCTCATAATTTGCCGAAAACGCGATTTGAGATCCGTCGGGAGAAAACGTCGGACTCCCCTCATCCGCGGGGTTCGATGTCAGACGCTGCGGGTCCGAGCCATCGCGGTTGGCAAGCCAGATATCGCCGGCGTAAACAAAGGCAAGTCTATTCGCAGAGATATCCGGGTCGCGAAGTAACAATGTTTGTTGTGCGAGTGCGGATTGTGCGAATACGGCAAGTACAAGACCGGCCAGAATTTGTCGGTAGTTCATAAACTTTTCCCGTAGGTGAATATCGGTGACACTTGAAAGGCGCCATCATCTGATCATTTTGGCAGGCGCGCAGCATAGTCATAACAGTCAAACTGACCAATACGGATCCACAAGCAAGGAAGCCTGATTGTCTACCCTCTTAATTACTTCGAACGGTTTTTCAGCTGTTTTTTGACATCAGGTTCCAGGCGAGTCAATCCGGCCGCTTTGCCAGCAAGCAACGCCTCATCGTCAGAATCTCCGGCCAGACTCGCGCGCAGTGCAAACAGTGCGCCAACGCGATTGCCACTGGCGCAATGGACCAGCACAGGACCATCGAACCGCGCAAGAATCTCGTTGAGCGCCTTTGCGTTTTCAAAACTGATATCCCCAACATCGGCGATCGGCAATAAAACATAACTCATGCCGAGAGATTCTACTGCACGAACTTCATCCAGGCCCCGATCCTCTTCGGCAGAACGCAGGTCCACTACGGCGACAAAGCCAGCATCTTTCACAATCTCCAACACTCGTTGATCGGGCTGCCCTGAAGAAATGAGTTGCCTGCCATCTATTGTGGTCGCATTCGAACGTATCTCAGCAGCACTGACAGACACCGCGTTGGCCTGGCGCTCATCTGCAACAGACTGGATCACACCCATCGTTGTGAATATCAGGATAGCAAGAACGAGGAGTTTCATTGGTCGTGACCTTTCCGGAAATTGGCCGGCATTATTCCAAAAAATCACAGCAAGCTCTGTCTGCATTGCCACCCGAAAACGCCGAATTCAGAAGCTTTTTCAATTTCAATGGCTTACAGACTCCAAGAAAAATTGCACAGCCATTTACTGTGCGCAGCTAGTTACAAACAAGCCGTTGTTCCGCTTTTTCCGCGATGAATTTACCAATAGCCAAAGAGGCTGTTGCGGCAGGTGATGGCGCACTCAGAATGTGAATGGCACCGGGCACATCTTCAATCCAAAAATCATCAACCAGGTTGCCGCGTCGATCAACGGCCTGTGCCCGCACGCCCGAACCGGCTGGAATCAGATCATCAGAGCGGATTTCCGGAATCAGTCGCTGCAGAGTTTTAACCAACACGCTTTTCCGCAATGCACAATTAATCTCTGCGATGCCTGGCAAGATGTTTCGAGCGGCCAGCAACCAAAACCCGGGGAAAGACAAGGTCGATGAAAACTCCCGCAGCGAAAAATCGGTGCGCCGGTAGCCCTCCCGGCTTGTGGCCAGCAATGCATTCGGGCCTGCATCAATGGCTCCGTCCGGCCTCGGTGTAAAATGCGCGCCAAGAAACGGTAGAGACGGATTGGCAACCGGGTAAATCAATCCCTTGACCAGCAATTGACGATCTGTTCGCAGTCTTGCAGCCCATACGCCTCGCCACGACATCACTGTGCAGGCCGGCACAATTAATCACCAGCCTGGCATCGAACTCTGTTTTGTTGGTGACCACCCGCTGGCGACCGTTGTTCGAGGGCGCAGCAGAAATAAACTCGGTAGAAAGATGAATTCGGCCACCGGCGGCCTGTAGATTGATTGCGTATCTCTCCGCAACTTTCCTGAAATCGACGATGGCCGATTGCGGTGCATGCAGCGCGTTGCGCCCTTGCACATGCGGTTCAATTTCCCGAAGCTCCTCACGCGAGATTAATCGCAGGCTTGCCACACCGTTTTGCGATCCACGATCGACGAGCTGTCGGAGCTGTTCCACCTCACGCGCTGAGTTTGCAACGATGACCTTGCCACAGCGGATGACTGGAATGGCGAACCGGTCGCAAAACGCAATCAGTGCCTGGCGACCGGCCACGCAGAATTTCGCTTTCAGGGAGCCCGGTTTGTAGTAAATTCCGGCATGCAGAACGCCGGAATTGTGGCCGGATTGTTGCGATGCGACGGCCGCGTCTTTCTCAATCAGGTGTATAGACAGCCCGGGTTGAGTCTGCAACAGGTGCATCGCCGTTGACAGACCCAGAAGCCCGCCGCCGACAATAAGCGCATCTGTTTTTACAACTGACATTGGGGCAATCCAGTGCGCCCACGGGATCAGTCGTGCAGGATCACCTCCGAACTCATTTCAATGCCCTGCTCTGTCAATCGAATTGCGAAATCCATTCTGTCTGTGACTGCAGAAGCCGCTTCTGTCATTCGATCCACAGCATCCCGAATTTCCGGTATAGAGTTCAATTCGACATCAACCAGCATCGACTGGCCGGTCATCTCGTAATAAGCAGCGGCGTCCATATCCATGTAAAGAACAGGTGACGAGTCTGCTGCCGAGGAATCCAGAAGCGCTTTAAGGCCCTCTTCGGCGCCATCTCCAATCGCCAACCCAAGTGCGGACTCGGTCATCGCAGCGTGAGCAGTTAGCCCCAGCGCGTCAATCTGAGCCATCTCCAGCTTGACCAGCTCACCGTCTGGCTTGAGACCCAGTGCGGCAATTTCGGGACTGAACATTGCGCCCATGGCAAGCAGCTGCTCGACATTCTCCATGGCAATCAGCAAGCGCATTTCAATCAAGGTTGGCGGCTGACCATTGGCGAGATCCAACCCTTCGAGTTTGTCCACGACTGCCAGAAAACCTTTGAATCCGTATGCAACCGGCGGCACAGGCGTACTAAGCATTTGTCGGCCTGCGGCGATTCCTTCATTCATTCCTGCCTGCAGCAACTCACATTCGTAAGGGTCATTCTCAAGGGCATCCAGTCGATCGGAATAGAAATTTCGCATCGCGAGAAGGTCAATGCTCATTCCAAATGAAAGCAAGCCACCGTGAGACTCGCCAAGCCCCGGCACCGAACCAGACAACGCAGGGAGCGCAGCTGCAATATCCTGCCTGAGTTCAACCACCGCCTCGAACACCATACGTTTCGAATTGAGTTCCGTATAACCCGAGACAATGCGCGGCATAACAGCCGCCATCGAACGCATCTCAGCCTTGCAAAGGTCACTGAGGTCTGAGTTATCAAAATCCATCAGGCCCAACAATTCAGCGTTAATGCCCGAGGGCTCATCAAGAAACGTGGCCGCCGCACGCTCAACATCGATCAGGCCGATCAAGTCGGCTGTAAAACCGTAGTCGTCGGCGATTTCTGCCAGCGTCCCGGCATTGGCGATGTTTTCAGCGGGCAGCGTCAACCCGAGCACTTGCTTCAATTCGTCATCGGCAAACTTGCTGGGCACCATCGCAACAATCAGGTCATCATCGATAATCGCGACGACAATCCGTGCATCGTCATTTCCTGCATACCGATAAGCGTGGCCATCGATCGTCGATTGTTTCATCCCTCCCCCGGCCTGCTCTTCAATACGCGCAATCTCCGCCTCCAGCAACGCGCCGTCTGACAGCGAAATTCGCGAGACAGGCAGTAGCCCAACGCCGTAGAGCGCGAAATCCGAATGCCGGTCAATGCCAAGCTCACGTAGCCCATCCAACGTCATCACCGGGCCCAAACCGTCGATAATGGGCAACCAGGTTTCAAATCCTGCTACGTCCTCACCCTGGTCGCGAGCTTCGGCGTAGGCAGCCTCTGCAACGGCCCTAATAATCTGATGATAGGCCACCAATCCAGACTCCATCTGCGGCGCCATTTTGTCCATCAGATCGTCCGGCCACGCAACGGTTTTTGCGAGAACGAACGGCGTATCGGCGGGCACGAATCGAAGCACACTATCCTGAGACTGGGCGGCAGATAGTGCCTTGTCATCTGAGCTGTCACTGCAAGCAGAAACGAACAAAAAAACCAGTAGTGCGCCAAATATTGGCGTGAGATTCTTAGAAATAGACATGTATCTTGATCCTGGGAGAGTGTCCGGGTTTCTGCCGGAAATAATGATCGGAAACAAATCGGGCAACGCTGGCCCGCTTGCAGGTGGCCGGCATTATCCCCCTGACTGCGTATCGGCGCAATTGTTGAATTAACCTGTAACTGAATCTACTCTGTCGCCATGCGAGAAACCGACCAAATGGAAAACCGGCAATACGATGTCGTTGTCTGGGGCGCATCCGGCTTTACCGGGCAACTGGTCGTCGAATACCTGCTACGCCAATATCCGCCCGGCGGGGAGCTCCGCTGGGCGATCGGCGGACGAAACAAGGAAAAGCTGCAGGAGTTGCTGCAAAAGTGGTGCCCCAACGATGCGCAACCGGACCTCGTTATCGCCGACAGCCACGATCTGGATTCGATGAATTGCCTTGCTCGCTCGGCAAAAGTTGTGCTGACAACGGTCGGGCCTTATGCCAGGTACGGCAGTGAACTGGTCAAAGCCTGCGTAGAGAACGGCACCGACTATTGCGACCTTTGCGGTGAGGTTCAATGGATGCAAAAAATGATCGACCGCTACCAGGCTGCTGCCGCGCAATCCGGTGCGAGAATTGTCATGAGCTGCGGATTCGATTCCATCCCATCCGATATCGGCGTGTGGTCACTGCAGCAACATGCACTTTCCAGGCACGGCGCATTTTGCGAGCAAATGACCTTACTGGTCCGCAAACTCAAAGGGGGGCCGAGTGGCGGCACCATCGCCAGTATGCTCAATGCGATCAAAGAGGCGCTCAGGGACAAGAATGTCGCACGCATACTGCAAGACCCTTACGCGCTAAACCCGCAACAAAAACGCAGCGGCCCGGACGGTCGAGATCAGTCAAACGCCCGTTACAACGATGATGCACAGGTGTGGACGGCGCCGTTTATTATGGCGGGTGTGAATACACGGGTTGTGCGGCGCACCAACGCCCTGCTCGATAACGCGTATGGCAATACGTTTCGCTATCAGGAAGCCACCATCGTCGGGCCCGGCATTGGTGGCCGAATCAGAGCCATGCTGATGAGTATCGGGCTTAGGCTTTTCCTGATTGCCAGCGCCATTCCGTTCACGCGCCGGATGATCATCGAAAAGCGCTTGCCAAAACCAGGCGAAGGCCCCACCAGGCAACAACAGGAGGATGGTTACTTCGACCTGCTACTGATTGGCCAGCTGCGCGACGAACAACGCCTGCGAATGCGAATCAAAGGGGACCGCGATCCAGGTTACGGCTCGACCAGCAAAATGTTGGCGGAAAGTGCGGTCTGTCTTGCGCTCGACAACCTGGACATCGATGGTGGTATCTGGACACCTGCGTCCGCTATGGGCGGCGCAATTCTGCGGCGGCTGGTCGACAACGCGGGCTTAAGCTTTGATTTGGAATGAGCGACAGCC
>QIHS01000160.1 GCA_003229095.1 Woeseia sp.
TCGCGCTCGACGGCCGGCCACGAACATTCAATCTTCTTGGTCTCCTGACAGAGTGGCTTAAGTTTCGCAAAGAGACGGTCAAGCGTCGCCTGAAACACCGCTTGCAAAACGTACTCGACCGTTTGCACATTCTTGATGGACTGTTGATTGCGTACCTGAGCATTGACGCCGTTATCAGGATAATCCGCAACGAAGATGAGCCAAAACCAGTGCTCATGAAGAAGTTCAGGCTCTCCGATATTCAGGCCGAGGCTATTTTGAACCTGCGCCTGCGCAATCTCGCAAAACTCGAAGAAGTCCGTATCACGGGTGAGCAAAAAGCGCTCAAGGAAGAACGCCAGGACCTGGAGGGCACGCTTAAGAGTGCCGCTCGGCTGAAATCGCTGATCAAGTCAGAGATTCTCGAGGACACCGAAAGCTACGGGGATGCACGGCGTACGCTCATTGTTCAGCGTGAAGCGGCACAGGCGATGGATGAATCGCAGCTGGTAGCAAGCGAACCGGTCACTGTCGTGCTGTCAATGCGTGGCTGGGCACGGGCGGCGAAGGGGCATGAGGTCGATGCGTCGGCACTGAGTTACAAATCCGGTGATGGATTCCTGGCGGCGGTACAGGGCAGAAGCAATCAGCTAGCCATGTTTATCGACAGCACCGGTCGGGTCTATAGCGTGCTTGCGCAGACTTTGCCTTCAGCGCGTGGGCAGGGCGACCCACTGTCCGGCCTCTTCAAGCCGCCCGATGGTGCGGAATTCTGCGGCCCGATGATTGGCGAGCCCGAACACCAGTTCCTGCTCGCGAGTGACGCAGGATATGGTTTTATCGCCACCCTCGAGGATCTTGTATCGCGAAACAAAGCGGGCAAGTCGGTGTTGCGGGTGCCAGCGGGCGGAAAAGTGGTTGTCCCGGCACCTATTCCACGCGATGCGGAATGCCTGATTGCCGCCGTGTCGTCAATCGGTCGCTTGCTTTGTTTCGAGATGGAAGAGCTGCCGGAACTCGCCAAGGGTAAGGGCAACAAGCTCATCAACATTCCGACCAAAAAGTACAAAGCAGGTGACGAGCAGCTGGTCGCGGCCGCCGTCGTGCCTGAAGATGCAAACCTGCAGGTTTATACCGGCACGCGGATGATGACCCTCAAGTGGGATGATCTGGACGACTACTACGGCGAGCGGGCATTGCGCGGGCGAATGCTGCCAAAAGGCTGGCGTAAGGTTGAACGTCTGATCGCGGCAGAATAAAAAAGGGTCAGAGCATTGCTCTGACCCGGTTTTTTCGGTCGGGCTCTGGCCCTTTTTTCTAATTTTTCCTCTTGAGTTTTTCGGCTGCAACTTTCATGTCGACCGTTATATCACTCCCGGCAGCAGTCTCTTCCGTAAGAGGAATAACCGCGTCGTTTTCTGCCAACAAGGATGTCGGAAGATTGACAGTTATCTCGGCAGTGATGTCGAGTGAAGCCAACAGGCTTGTCGAATCGTTCTGCTCGTTCTGATCCATGCGTTCCGTCAATTCCCCAGATGCTTTATCAATTTCAGCTTTCATTATCTGAGATGCCGTCATCTCGTCCTCATAGTCCTGCTCAAGAATTTCGTAGTCGACAGCTGTCGCCATCAAATTTTCGACTTCTGTAGTTGTGTCCGTCTCTATTTTTACAGCTTGCAGATCGGTTGCGGTATCGTCGGAATCACCAATGGTCTGTTCCAGCACATTGATGCTCATAGATACATCGTAATTTCCTGTATCGTCCGAACCGTCATCATCAGGCAGGTCTTCCGTCAACAGGATACTTGTATCCTCAACGCGATGAAGTGGTTTCATAATGCTGGTTGCACCGGAGTTGGGTGCACTGACTGGCGCGCTCAGTTCTTCGACGCCAGGATTACTTCCGCTCTCGTTGTTCTCGAGAATGCCGAAATCGTGGTCAATGTCCAACTCGTCATTTTCTTGCAGATCCGTGCCCAGGTCCAGATTCGCATCAAGAGAGAATAACTGTTCATTTATGGTGTCTTCGAATTCCTCATCAGTTTTGTCGCCGGTCTCAACTTCGTCCGAACTATCGTCAACGCGCCGTCCGCCAGTATTTGCTTGGGTGCCAATTGGCGTCGGAGCGAATCGTTCTCTAATGGCACGGCCAAACAGCAATAATCCGAGAATGAGCGCAAACCCGGCGCCGCCAAGCCACATCAACCACGACCATGCGCCGCTTGTCACACCAGTTCCAGTCACAGACGTATCTGCAGAAGTATTTGCAAAGGTATCTGCGACTGGTGCAGCTATGTTTGCCCGGTCGTTATCGATCGCTGTGTCCGGAATCACAATGCTGGTAGTCGAAGAATCCGCTGGCATGACCACATTGCCCGGTCTCAGATCATTCGTGGTGTCTGTGCCCGAAGTGGCCGCATCGCTATCAATCACTGTGACAGAAGGGCTTTCTGCGTTAGTGATTGCAGAATTTGCAGAAACGGTTTCGGTCGCCGCAATATTTGCCGGGGCAAAGTAAGGTTGAGCGACATTCGTCGCCGGCTCACTTGCTGCAGCGGAACCGGTCATGTCAGGGATAGTGAGTTCGTAACCGGCCATTAGTTTGTTTACGTCGTTGTCAATAAAAGCGTCCGGGTTTGCAGCGAAGACTTGCGCAACCGCCGGCCACAACGCCGTTGTACGACCTTCGATTTGGGCAACAATGGTCGACAATGTATCGCCGGGCATTACTCTGTAAGTGGATTGCATCGCAGCAACCGACACGGTTCCAGTAGAGGTCGCTGATGCAGGACCAGGTGCTTGAACCGGCGTCGGTGGCACTGGACTGGCAACGGGTGACGAAGTCTGAACCTCAGTTTCGCGACTGGACACGTCACTGATGACGCTCGAAGTCGTCGCAGCAGGCAACGATGTTTGTGCGACGGCAAATGGCTCGGCCGGATTGATCATCAGCGTATATTCCCGACTCAGATGCGGCGTATACGGACAATCTACGGCAACTTGAATGCTCACCATGGGCTCACGGACCGGCAGAATGCCGGCAAGTAAGATGGCGCTGTCAGTGACCGTTATCCGGGCATTGCTAACAGCAGGAATACCGCTGCCCGGAATTCCGGGTCGCAGGTAAATACAATATTGATTGAGTTGCTCAGCCGGATTCAGGGCATAAGCAATACTGGCGCGCAACGGTTGACCCAGTGCAGAATCAAGCCGGATTTCTCCGAGCTCGAGTGCGCCTGCAGGCGCGGCTGCAAGGCCACATGCGCCACCGACGGCAACCAGTGCCGGTAACATTTGATTTGGTTTGCGTTTTTTGTATTTTCTTGTCGTTCGATTCACAGCCCTTTACCCCGCTGTCCAGTACTGGCTCATCCGTGCCATTCGGTTGGCGGTCCGTGATAGAAATGCCACCGACCGTCGTGATGAGCCAGACTAGGGAGACACCGGGTTGCTGTAAATGGTCAATTTTATCGTTTACCGCAATGTGCGCCAGAACGCCGTTTCGCGGGCTCAAAGTGTGACTGAGATCACAAATGACTATTTGACGGGCTTAACCGAATATTCGGTACGGAAATCGGCAAATCCTGAGAATGCGCTATTTTGAGCTAATCGCCTCAAGTGTCGTGTGAGTTGCATTGACCACTTCCTGCAGAACGACCTCGGGTTCATGGACATAGTGACCTTGCATAAAGTGCACGCCAAGCTGAAACAAAACGGCCATCGCGTTGGCATTCTCTACGCGTTCTGCAATGGTCTCAATGCCGCGTTGCTCGGCAGCCAATGCCAGTTGTCTGACCGCTTCCTGCATTTCGGTATCGGTGGTTAGTGAATGCATGAGGCCACCATCAATTTTGATGTAGTTGGGCTTGAGAATATCCAGAATCTGAAATCGATTCTTGTCGACACCGTAGTGCTCGAGCGCAAGCGTGATGCCGATTTTGCGAAACTCGTCAGCCGTCAAGCGGGTTTCCTTGATGAATTTTGCGGCATCGGATTCAGGAATCTGCACGCACAAAATAGCCGGTTCCAGTTTGACGCTATCGAGTTCAGACCTTATCCACTCGATCAGCGTCTTGTCCTGTAGTGACTGCCGGGACAAACGGATGAACACTTTTTCAGCCTCGTGTTCCTTTGCAAACTCAATCGACGCAGAAACCATCCAACGGTCGATCATTTTGATCAGGTTGTTTCGTTCGGCGGCGGGCAGAAACTCTGATGGCAGTACTGTGTTCCCCTGGTCGTCGATCATGCGTACCAGCATGTCATACATTTTTTCAGAATTGCTGCGCAATCCAGCGACCGGCAATTGTGCCAATCGAAACCGGTCTTCACTCATCGCGGCCTGGATGCGCTTGACCCAGACTGCGTCGTGTTTTCGGAGGCGAGTATCCACATCGGTAGATTCGTTTAAATGCACGGTATTGCCGCCTGCAGCTTTTCCCGACTCGTGTGCATCGGCGACAGCCGTAACAATCTCTTCGAGGTTCGCGTAAACGCCGCTGACGCCAACAACGCCCACCGTACAAGTGAGCCGAACCTTTTGCGTGCCGACCGAAAATTCGTATTCTTGAATGTGATCGACTAATTGCTTGCCCCAGATTTCGGCGTCTCGTTCGTTACCGCGTTCGATGAGTGCCATCAACACGGTGCCCTCGAATCGACCCACCAGGTCGCGCGGATGCATCCGCTTGCGCACCTCTTCCGAGAACTGTGCGAGTATTTCTTCTGTGTCGAGGATACCCACCGTGCTTCGGACCTGGGAGAAATCATCAGGTTTGATAAATACCAGCGCATGCAGTCCGGACTTGGTTTTCCGTCTCAGTCGTTTGCTGATGCGCTCGAGAAATTGTGCCCGGTGAAAAAAGAGTGTGGTTGGATCTCGTTTCAGTGCTTCGTGAACCAGGATAGTCGGTTCCTCTGCTACCTGAACAACGGGTGCAATACGAATTTGAATATAGGAGCGGTCTTCAAGTTCTACACGCTGAAATTCCAGTTCCATGGACGCACCATCGCCCATGCGGCACTTTGCGTGCAGTTTTTCATCTTGCTGCCACTTGCCCCTGGAGGTTGCAACGAGTGCGCCCTTGACGGCTGCGTGACTTTCTACGAGGAAGTGGTCCATCAGCAGTGTCCCGATAACTTCTTCGTCGTCTTTCAATCCAAACATTGTGCGCCACGACTGATTGACCTCGGTAATGATGCCTTCCTGAATGTATGCAATGGCCGTCGTGGAATTTTGCACGTAGTCGTTTAACTGTCTGCGATATTCGTTTGCCGAACTCAAGGTCGAGTTCAGCGCCCGTTCGACTCGAAAGGCGCGCAGTTCACGACTGACCACCGCTTGCAGGCGAGCTTTGTGGTCGATGGACACCAGGTCACAAGCGCCGTCTTGCATGGCTTGCAAAATATGTTCTTCGTTAGCCGCGTCACGCAACGCAATAACAGGCGCTTCGGGGATGTAGGCGTCCTTTTGCTTGACGACCTGTTTCACACAATCGGCATACTCATTCACATTCAGAATAATGAGTTCAAAAGTCTCCTGACCGAGTATGTCGTGGAATTCTGCGGGGCTCTTGATCCAGTGGCAATGCGCCGCATGGCCGGCATCCCGTAGGCTCGAATTCACGAGTTCGACGTTGTCCTGGTTGGCAGACAACACAGCAATAGATATTGAAAATTTTTCGGTCAATTTGAAGAGGCCCTGTCAATCCGTCGATTGGCGTAGTCGTGGTACGTCCTGTACCCAATTAGCGAGTCTATACAGAACGATTCGAGCCGTCCCTGACCCCGTATCAAAACCGTGACGGGTATCAAGAAAACAGCTCGAAAGCCCCGTTCATAGACGCATTCGCCATATCGGGATGGCCAGCGTCTGTTTCGGGGCACAGCGCCGGAAGCCCTTATCCTGAGCGCGATTCGCGGGTATCATGGCGCGCTGGCGGGATTATGTCGCCTTCCCTTCGATTGCCGGAATTAAAAAATGGCCAACTACAACACCAACGAATCTCCGGTTTACGCATCATTATTGATCGCGACCCGTGCATTATCGTGGAAAACGAATTTGTGAAACCTGGCAAAGGCCAGGCATTCAATCGTGTGCGGATCAAGAACCTGAAGAGCGGCAAAGTGGTTGACAAGACATTCAAGTCCGGTGACAGCGTCGAGGCCGCGGACGTAATGGATACAGACATGCAATTTTTGTATGCCGACGGTGAGTTCTGGCATTTCATGGTCGCCGATACGTTCGAGCAATACGCGGCAGATGAAAGCGCGATCGGTCAGGCAAAGAAGTGGATAAGTGAACAGGACATTTGTCAGGTGACACTGTGGAACAACGAGCCGCTTCTCGTTGCCGCACCCAACTTTGTGGAACTCGAGATAAGCGAAACAGATCCGGGTGTGCGCGGCGATACTGCCAGCGGTGGCGTTAAACCCGCGACGCTTTCAACGGGTGCGGTGGTTCGCGTACCACTGTTTGTAGAGCAGGGCGAGACGATTAAAGTCGACACGCGCTCGGCAGAGTACGTTTCCCGCGTCAAATAAATTCATTGAGATCAGACTTAACTGAGGCGAGTCGTTGCACGAAATGCAAGCTCAGTTTTTCGATCCTGACCTGGTCTTCCTGAGAAAATCGCGCTTTCTGCGGACTGTCGATGTCGAGTACCGCAAATACTTTACCGCGTGCCTGCAATGGCACGACTATTTCAGACCTGGATGCAGGGTCACATGCGATGTGACCGTCGAAAGTGTGCACATCGTCCGTGCGGATCGTTTGCGCGTTTCTGGCGGCAGTGCCGCAGACGCCCTGGCCGAGTGGAATGCGGACGCAAGCAGGATTGCCCTGAAACGGCCCAAGCACGAGGTCGTCAGCGCGTAGCAAATAGAGCCCGAGCCAGTTGATGTCGGAAATTTCTGCAAATAGAAGCCCAACCATGTTGGCACTCATTGCCAGCAGGTCGGTTTCGCCGTCAATGAGCGCCTCCAGTTGTTTGTCAAGCAAGTCGTAATCCGTCGTCATCTTATGATCCTGGAGTGAATGTTGTGGTTGCCTGAATGTCATCGAGGTCGTTGTCAATCATCAGCAATCGTTCAAGACCCACTGCAACGCCAGCCGATGTCGGTAAGCCAGCGTGCAACGCATCGATCAGATTTTCGTCGATAGAATGAATTGCTATTCCGCGTGTCTTTCTCTCTTTCTGATCGCGGCGAAATCGCTTTTCCTGTACGTCGGCGTCTGTAAGCTCTACAAATCCGTTTGCGAGTTCAAGCGGCCCGTAGAATATCTCGAAACGATCTGACAATTCTTCATTGAGCGGGCAAACCTGGGCGAGAGAGGCCTGACCAATCGGGTAATGGTAAACAAGCGTTAATCGGTCTGTGGTAAATGTCGTCGCGACTTGAGTGGACATCGCGAGGTCGAGCCATGCATCACGATCATCGCCGATGCGTTCTCGAAGGTAAGCATCTGCATCCAGTGCCCTGGCAATCGAATCGATGTCTGCGTGCAAAGGATCGAGCGCCAGCGCGTTTTGAAACGCCTCGGTGTAACTGACCTGTATCGGTTCCTGTGCAAGCTTGTTATGGGTGAGGAGTGTGGTAATGAAGTCGGCTGTTTCCTTCATGATTCGCTTCAATTCAAAATTCAGCCGATACCATTCGATCATCGTGAATTCGCTTAGGTGACGGCGACCGTTTTCCCCGCTACGAAATACACGACAAATTTGATAGATATCCGGGTATCCCGCAGCAAGGAGTCGCTTCATGAAGTACTCGGGCGACGTATGCAGATACGATTGGTAGCCAGACTGAGTTGCTACAATACTTTCGATGTTCGGGTCCATAGTGGCGTGTGCAGACAACGCCGGAGTGCAGACTTCAAGAATTTGACGGTCATCAAAGAACGTGCGTGCCAAATTGAGCATGGTCGCCCGAGATCGCGCGATCTCGGGGTCAGAATTGGGTCGCCAGTTCATCCGGCGGGTGGGCAGTGAGCAATTGCCTCACCCATAAGTACTGTCTGCCCGGGTTGCAGATCAGAATAACTTCGCGTAGCGCCAGGTGGATGCAGCAATATGACGGTGGATCCCATGTTGAACCATCCGAGCATTTCACCTCGTTCAAACTGCAATTCTTTGCCGCAGTCGCGGAGATTGATTTGCTCGACAACGCCTGTTTTTCGCGGCCGGATTTTTCCACTCCAACGCGTACTGATGCTGCCCACATTCATCGCGCCGACAAAAATCAGCACACATGGCCCGGCCTCGGTTGCGATGTGGCAAATGAGCCTTTCGTTGCGGACAAACAGACCGGGCAAGTGGTTCACGGTCGCCGCGTTCACGCTAAACAGCTTGCCCGGAACGTAACGAGCCGCGACCAGTTCGCCCGCCATTGGCGCATGCACGCGGTGGTAGTTGTGCGGCGCGAGGTAAATCGTCGCGAAGTTTCCACCCGCATAGATTTCGGCCTCTTCCGTGTCTGTAGCCAGCAAATCCAGCAGCGAATACTGTATGCCTTTGGCCTGAAAGATCTGGTCTCTGTCGATGCTACCCGCAGCGCTGATTGTTCCATCAACTGGCGACGCAATCACGTGCGGTGTTCGGTCTATCTTTCTGGCGTCATCGGTTAATGCCCGAATAAAAAACGCATTGAACGAATCGAATCCGTCAGGGACAGGCAATAGCACTTCTTCGACATCAACAGAATAGATCCTGACGAAATTTCTGATCAGAAAGTTCTTGATCGTGACGATGCGAATTCGCGCCAGCCAGTAAACTATGGCCGTGAGAACATTCTTCGGCAAAACTCGTTGCAGCAGCACGAACAGGATGGCGGGTAGCTCGGACATTTTACGATGCAATGCTCAATTAATTTGCAGAGGATCTGGACTGCATCGCAGCACTGACGATGAGTAAACTCTCGTCGAAGTGAATTTCCAGCGAAATCGTTGTTCCTGGAGATACGCCTGCTGTCGCATCACTCAGCATAATGTGTTTCCCGCCAGCTTCGAATGCTGCCATTGAGCCCTGCGCAATCGTGACAGATTCAAGTCGGCGCATCGTCGAGATGCCATCGTCAATTTTCGATTCATGCATCTCGGCGCGGGAAAATTGAGGACTGCGTATTTGGTTTACGACGATCGAGTTATCGCTCTTGTTGTCGATGACAAAGTAGGCAACGGTCGCGCCACCTTGTGTCAAGGGCGCCAGAATCCGGATATTGCTTACGGTTACTGGTGGGCCGCTATCCTGCGAGCAGGCAGTCAAGCCGGCGAGCGTGAGTAGAACAATCAGTGCGCCCGGTTTCACAGGCCACTCAATAAAATCGGCAGGTCATGAGCAAAATTGTCAATGCTGTGCGGTGCGCTAAACGATGCCCGGATGGCCGCATCTTTATCGATGACCAATACGACAGACGAATGATCTACGCTATAGCTTCCGTCATCGCTATTGGGTTCTTGAGAAAACATGGGTTCTTGAGAAAACATGGATTTTTGAAAAAATACGCCAGCGCTGTTGGTGAGTTTTGTCAGCTCGCTTACATTTCCGCTGACGCCGATAATATCTGCGTCAAAGTGGTCAATGTATGTTGCCAATACTTCGGGCGAGTCTCGCTCCGGATCGACGCTGACCAGGATGATGCGCGGCGGCTCGGCACCGGACTGCGCAATTTTCTTCTGCGCCATCGACAGTTGCTGCAGCGTTGCCGGGCAGACGTCCGGGCAATGTGTAAATCCGAAAAAGATAACACTCAAATTGTCGCGAAGGCTCACGCGTGTGAACGGTTGACCGGTATGGTCGATCAATTCGAAATCTGCCAGCGCCCTGGCTTGTGGCCAAACAGTCGCAAATTCGGGGTCTTTCCCAACGCCGTTGGTTGCCTGAATTACTAGAAATGCAGCGCCGGCAAGTGCAAGCAGTATAAAAGCGATTGCGAGGAGTTTTCGGGGAAAGCGCATGGTGTGGGC
This sequence comes from Woeseia sp., assembly GCA_003229095.1. Taxonomy (GTDB): domain Bacteria; phylum Pseudomonadota; class Gammaproteobacteria; order Steroidobacterales; family Woeseiaceae; genus SZUA-117. The sequence goes on from QIHS01000160.1 coordinate 9,944, forward strand.
ATTCTAACCTATACGTTGCTCATATTAAGCGTTGCTCAAATTAGTGGCGACGCGTTAAGGCCGACATGATAGATTGCGGCTGCGTCGTACAGCAAGAACCCCGCCAATGTCTTTACTATCCAGCCACGAAACTCCGCACGAAAACGTGTCGCAGCTGATCGCGCATATTGCCGATCTGTTTCGCGAGGCGGAGCTCGTCTATGGGCACGGCACTGACAACGCGATCGACGAAGCGGCTTATCTCGTTTTTGCAATGCTCGATCTGCAGCATGACCAGGCAAATGCAGAATATGTTCGCGACGTGTCAGCAAGCGATAAGGCGCGGGTGTTAGCGCAGGCACAAAAACGAATATCGCAACGCATTCCGGTTGCATATCTGACCCATCAGGCATGGTTCGCTGGTCTGAAGTTCTTTGTCGACGAACGTGTACTTGTGCCGAGGTCTCCGCTGGCTGAGTTGATCAGCGCGAGATTTGCACCATGGATCGAGCCTAACGACGTTAATCGTGTGCTGGATCTGGGCACAGGTAGTGCCTGCATTGCGATTGCAACAGCGATCGCCTTTCCAAATGCAGATGTCGATGCACTGGATATTTCGGCTGACGCGTTGCAGGTGGCGGGCATCAATGTTGAGCGCTACGGGCTCAGTGAGCGGCTAAAGCTGATTCAATCGGACTTCTTCGCTGCCCTGGATTCGACCTCTGAGCGTCCCCTTTATAACGTCATCATCAGTAATCCACCGTATGTTAATGCCGCGGAAATGGCCGGCCTTTCAGCAGAATTCGCGCACGAGCCGGAAATTGGACTTGCGGCTGGTCATGACGGCCTGGATTCAGTCATATCCATCCTGCACGATGCATCCCGTTTTCTCGCAGATAACGGTATTCTTATCGTTGAGGTTGGCAATAGCCAGCCGGCACTGGAGCAACGCTTCCCAACGCTTGAGTTTGTCTGGCTGGAATTTGATAGCGGGGGGCAGGGCGTATTTCTGCTGGGCAAGAAGCAACTTGAGCTTCATCAGGAGCGTTTCGAACTAAAGAGTCATGTCAGGTAACACTTTCGGCAAATTGTTTTCGGTAACAACCTTCGGCGAAAGTCATGGGCCGGCGATGGGCTGTATTGTCGACGGTTGTCCGCCCGGAATGGCACTGGCCGAAGCCGATATTCAGGCAGATCTTGAGCGAAGGCGGCCCGGCAAATCCCGACACACGACGCAGCGGCAGGAACCGGATCAGGTTCGCATTTTGTCAGGCGTATTTGAGGGTATTACGACCGGGACGCCGATCGGACTGCTGATTGAGAACGTGGATCAACGTTCAAAGGACTACTCTGATATCAAGGACAAGTTTCGTCCGGGGCATGCCGACTATACCTATCAGCAAAAATACGGCATTCGCGACTATCGCGGTGGTGGTAGATCGTCGGCACGCGAGACGACCATGCGAGTTGCTGCCGGCGCCATCGCCAGGAAATACCTCGGTGAACGACTGGACGTCAGGATTCGTGGTTTTCTCGCGCAATTGGGACCGATTGAGCTTGCTGGTGTCGATCTCGACTATGTGAACAAGAACCCGTTCTTCTGCGCAGATCCTGAACGAATAGACGAGCTTACCGAATTCATGGATGCGCTGCGTGAGCAGGGCGATTCAATCGGCGCGAAGATCAGTGTGTTGGCGACAAACATTCCGCCAGGATTGGGTGAGCCGGTATTTGACAAGCTCGAGGCCGATCTGGCGCACGGGCTGATGAGCATTAACGCGGTCAAGGGCGTCGAGATCGGCGCAGGCTTTGCCGCTGTCAGCCAGCAAGGCAGCGAACATCGGGATGAAATTTCAGTCGATGGATTCCTCAAAAACGATGCTGGCGGGACGCTCGGTGGCATTTCGTCCGGGCAGGATATTCTCACCAGCATTGCGCTCAAGCCAACATCGAGTATTGCCAAACCGGGTGCGACTGTAGACAAGGACGGCAAGGCAGCCGAAATCGTGACCACAGGACGACACGATCCCTGCGTGGGTTTGCGCGCCACGCCGATTGCAGAGGCCATGGTTGCGTTGGTCCTGATGGATCATTATCTCAGGCATCGAGGTCAAAATGCGGATGTCAGTTGTGAATAGTCCATGCTAGCAGCCTAGGTCTGTCAGCCGATCAACTCCCAGGAATACCGGAAAAATAAATGCAGAACTCTATTGATATTGCCGTGGTCGGTGCGACTGGCGTCGTTGGCGAGGCCATGCTGGAAATTATTGCGCAGCGAAAATTTCCGATAGGACAAATTTATGCGCTTGCCAGTGAACGCT